>CADBNI010000085.1 GCA_902795965.1 uncultured bacterium | reverse complement strand
GGTGAGGGGTTTAATACCCAATAAGGTCTTTTCACCTTTCACGTTTCACTTTTCACGTAAACGCTACGCTTTCACTTTAGCCGAAGTCCTCATAACCCTCGGAATTATAGGAGTTGTGGCGGCAATGACGTTGCCGACTTTAATACACAATTATCGAAAACAAAGTATTGAAACCAAGTTAAAAAAATCATATTCACTTCTTTCTCAGACAATTAAGAGGGCAGAGTTTGATAATGATACGCTTGACCATTGGGATTATTCTTTAACCTCGGAAGAATTTGGCGACAGATATATTCTTCCGTATATCAAAGCCGAAAAAATAAACCGCGGAAACTGGTTTAAATCAATAAGAGGAGGTTTGAATAAAGATATGGAAGATGCTTTGTCCATTCAACTTGCTGACGGAAGCATTTGGCATATAAGAAAAAATACTACGGTTATCAATAAGATAATGTTTTTAATAGATATAGACGGTAAACAAGGACATAATGAAAGCGGAAAAGACATATTTTTCTTTGAAATATTGCCAGAAGCACGCTGGAACTATAATTGCGGTTGGGGGGATTTCGCGAAAAACATAACCGTTCCGGGAATATACTATGACGGGTACAATATTGATGATACAATATTAAAAACATATGAATGGCGCGGCTGCCTGAATACAGATAATAACAAAACAAATTACGCTTTTTGCACTGCAATAATCGTAAAAAATAATTGGAAAATCCCAAACGATTATCCGAGAAAATTTTAACAAAAAAATCCCGCAAAATGCGGGATTTTTTATAAGTTTAAAAAACTATTCGGCATCTTTGTTGATATCTTTTATACTCAACGCAATTCTGTGTTCTTGCGGAGTGAATTTTTTGATAAGAACTTTGACACTGTCTCCAACTTTAAATGTATTAAACGGATTTACGTTTTCTTCACTCATTTCGGCTACGGGAAGCAATGCTTCAACACCGGGGAAAATATTAATAAATGCGCCAAAACCCGTAACTTTATTAACTGTTCCTTCAATAACCTGTCCTTCTTCAAACTGACCTTCAATTTGATGCCAAGGATCTTCGCCCATTCTTTTCAAAGAAAGCGAAATTCTTTTCAATTCCTGATCAATTTTAATAATTTTAACTTCAATGGTTTCACCCAAAGAAATTACATCTGACGGATGTTTAATTCTTGACCATGAAATTTCCGAAATCGGCAACAAACCGTCAATACCGTTGATATCAACGAATGCGCCAAAGTCCGCAATTCTTACGACTTCACCCTTAACAATTTGATCTTCTTGAAGTTCGGACAAAATATTGTCAACAACCTGATCTCTCTGTTCTGCAACAGCCTGTCTTTGAGAAAGAATCAGTTTATTTTTCTTCGGATCTGCTTCCAAAACTTTAACTTCGATTTTTGTATCAACCATACCGTCAAAAGGTGCGCCCGTTCTCAACTGAGAAGAAGGAATGAAACCTTTAAGATCGGCAACGTCAACCAATACACCGCCTTTTACAACGGAAACTACTTTTGCCAAAATAGTGTCGCCCTGAACTTTTGCATCATTCAACTGTGCCCACGCTTGAGCAAATGCAAGACGTTTGAGAGAAAGCAGCATACCTTCTTCATCATTTTCTTCTTTCAATACGTAAAATTCTTTTTCTTCACCGATTTGCAAAGAATCTTCACTTTCCGAAGCAGGGATTTCTTTGTTAGGCAAAAATGCTTCCGTCTTAGCACCTTTTACGCTGATAAGCCAGCCTTCGTTTTCTTTTTTCATAACCGTACCTTCTACGATATCAGCTACCGAAAAAGATTTTGAGAAAGATTCTTCCAACAATCTTTCAAATTCGTCCATGTTTGTTTTTTCCAATGTTTTTGTCATTTTATTTTTTCCTTTCGTTTGGTTATTAAATTTTTATGAGCGGAAAACGCTCAAGGTTTTTATCACATTCTCAATTACGTCCTGCGGAGTGGAAGCTCCCGCAGTAATCGAAATATTTTTTGAATTTTCCGTCAAATCTTTGTAATTTTCCAATTCTTCAGCATTTTCAATATGAATTGTTTTTGTAATATCCGTCAAAATTTCCGCCAAATGTGTTGTATTTGCACTTTTTTTAGATCCGACA
This sequence comes from uncultured bacterium, assembly GCA_902795965.1. GTDB lineage: Bacteria > Cyanobacteriota > Vampirovibrionia > Gastranaerophilales > Gastranaerophilaceae > Stercorousia. Next base: position 13,220 of record CADBNI010000085.1, on the reverse strand, counting down.
ACAACCATCAAATCACTGTTTTGCGCAAGCTCTTTTGCCTCACTCTGACGCATTGAAGTACTTTGGCAAATAGTGTTTGCGATATGAATTTCTTTTGCGACTGAGGTTAAATATTCCACAACCGAATTTAATGTTGTAATCCTTTGTGTAGTTTGAACTACAACTCCGACCCGTTTGTGTGCTTTTATTTGTTTTTCGTAAGGTTTTAATTGTTCGGGCGAAACGGCAACAACAACATTTTCGCTCCAAAGTTTTGCATTTGCTTTTATTGCAATAACTTCGGGGTGTTCGGATTTTCCGACAATTACGACAAAATAATCTTCTTTTGCCAATTCAACCGCTTTTTGCTGAACTTTTTTGACATCGGGACAGGTCAAATCAACAATTTCAAATCCCGCATGACGAATTTTTTCGATAACTTCGGGGCTTTCGCCATGACTTCTGATGACACAAATCCCGTCACCTTTTTCGGGAATTTCATAAAGAGTTTTTATACCCAATTTTTCAAGTTCTGCAATAACGTGGGCATTATGAATAAGTTCACCCAAAACAAAGATATTTTTATCGGGATTGTCGGCTTTTAATTTTTTGACCGTTTCTACGGCTCTTTTCACACCGTAACAAAACCCTGCAAATTTGGCGAGGCTTATTTTTTTTGACTGATTGGCTGCTTGACTGATTGTCTGCTCGTTTTTTAATGTCATGCAGAATCTTGCAGTCGTGCAATCTTTTTTATTATCTGTATTCGGCAATTATAAATTGTCTTCTTTCAAATGGACTCGCGATATTATCGCTGTAAATCCATTGAAATATAAACATATTAAAAAATCAAGCCGATTTTCATCCGTTTTTGGTTATTTCTTTTACCTCAATATTATTATTATTTAAAATTGTTTCAGCCGTTTTTACAGTTTCGGGAGCAAAAATAGCCTCATTCGACATAACAAATTTTGCTGCAGTTTTTTTATTTGAATTTCCGCTTTCAAACATTTGGTGAACAAGTTCAAATTTCACATTTGATGCTACGGACGGATCATTCAAGAGTTGGCTTGCATAACCCATTTGAACAATATCTTTTATCATGCCCGCACTTAACAGACTTGAGCGGCTTTTTGCCAGGAATAAATATGCTTCTTTTTTTAGAGATTCAGGTAATCCGCTAATCATATTGTAACGTTCGTTTGCATTGGCATTTATAAATTCTTTCTGTTTTTGCTCATAATATTGTTTTAACTCCGTCGACGACATATTTCCAAGTGTTTTTTGAATTAGAGTATACCCGTCTGCAATAGCATTTGCAGAATTCTGAATATATTTACCATCTAAAACAGCTTGTTGTGTTTTAATTTCAGCTTGTGCAGCGGATAAATCACCTTTACATAACGAAAGTTGAGAATTACATGCTTCAATAGCATCAGCATTTCCGGTAGCATAAGTAATTTTAATCGCATCAGCCTGAACGCTTTCATCCAATTTATAAATATTTTCCGCAGCATATTTTTGGGTTTCGGAATAACTTGAAGAAGAAACCAATTTGTGCATTGCGGTTTGATTTTCAACTTCACAGTTCGGAATATCATCAGTCAATGCTCTCTGTGCCTTTAAGTTAGTTTCTTTGTCAAAATAAGATTCCATTGACATAACGGCTTCGCCTGCTTTAAGCTGATTTTTCCCCGAATATGTACTTGCACTGCTGCTCATTGCAAGATAGCCCTCAGTATCTCCGTGTTGCTTGATATTGGATGATATACCATTTATAAATTGCGCCTGATATTTTTCGGGAGTAATATGCCCACCATTTTTGTATATTGCACAACGTGCTTCTGTAGTATAGGAATCATATTCAATATTAACGTCATTTGCAATATTATACAGAATTTCATCACTTACACCCGCCTCTTTTGCGGCTTGTGTTGTTTGTTTTAAATCAATATGATGTGCGTGTTGACGACGTAACTTTTTAATATTTTCGATACCTTCAGCATCTTTGGGATTCCTTGCTATTCTACCGTAATTTGCATTTTCCAAAAAAGTTGCAAACATGGGTACATTATCCTCAGAAATACTACCTTGTTTTACGGCTACATTAAAATCGTCAATATCGGTTTCCGCTCCCGCTGCAACAACTGCCTGTTCGTTTACAACAAGGTTTTGGCTTTTAAAAACAATAAAGTTTCTTTTTTTCATTTCCGCTGCAACATGCATTAATTCTTGCGCCCCCTGCATTGAGCAACCGGACAATAATTCGTCAAATTTTTTGTTAAATTCTTCTCTTGATAACGCTTTACCTTTACCTGATTTTAACTGACTGTTCAAGTACGCAATCATTGCATTTTTTTCGGCATCTTTTTTTCCTTTGTTTTGCAACAATGCTTTTTGGTAAACTTCACTTTCATACATCTTTACAAATGTACTGTTACTTGAATCAAAATCTTTTACTTTTGAAAGATCAATTCCGTTATTTTTCAAATATTTATAAGAATTATAAATCTTTTTGTCCGTTTCGGATAATTCATTTTCGGGTTTTTTGTCGAGATAGTCGTAAACTAATGAAGCTCTGCTAATCCTTTTATCTGGAGAAACTTTTTTGTTATATTCCGCAATTTTTTTCGTAATATCACCAGAAGATATTTCATTATCTTCCAAAATTTCTCTTGCAGCTTCTACAACAAGTTTTTCATTTTCATAAAATGATTTATCCGAATTGCTAAGAACAGAATCAATATTTTTACCGTTTTCCACAAGTTCCGATATCAATTCAAATTTTTGCGCATTACGTTGTTCTTTATCTTGCACATTGTAAAAATCAGAAATTGAAATTTCTTCCTTATTTGCAGTTTGTATGTCCGCCATCAATGACAGCATTCTTTGATTTATACGCTTTTTATCCCTATCGGAAATATTTGATGCATTTTTAGGATTTTGTGCTTCTTTTATAATTTTTTCTATATCAGCTTTTTCATCCGTTTTATTGTATTTTTGAATTAATTTGTTTGCGCACTCTTTAATCAGCCCGGCTTTCTTTTCGTCAGAAAATGTATCCCATTCATTTTGATACCGGTTTTTTGCGTATTCTTCAAGCAGAGATTTTGCTTTTCCTTTTAAATCTTTATTGGCATAACCTTCAAAATCAAAATTCACACCGGCTGTATTCGAAAAATCAGTGTTTTTTTCAATTTTATTTTTTTTGTCTGTTTGTTTAACAGCAAGTTGTTGACCATTTATTATTTTATCACGTTCTTCAGGCAAAAGAGTCATAAGATTAGGATATTTTGCCAATAATTCCGCAGCCCGCTTTTCATCAAGTTTCGGGTATAATTTTTTTAATTTTTCTAAATCCGACTCAACTAACTTAACCGTGTTAGATGGAACGGGATTTGGATCTGCATTGTTACTTAAAACGAAACCACCTGCTACATTTAAGGAATCTGATGCATTGACATTAAGATTTGCCATCTTTTCTCCTGTTCACACTCAAATATGAATGTACTTTTACCATTTCCATGAATAACGGTAATACATCCGAAAATCTTTAAAAAATGTAAACAAATATTAAGCAGTTATTTTATACCTAATTGAGCATTGTAATCTCTCTTATCTATTTGAGAAATGCTGTTATAACTAAATCCTCTCGGAATAGCTACAAATGCACTGTTATTTTCTTTCATTTGTACAACGGATTTTAGCGTATTGTACATAGTTTCGGCTAAAGTCATTGTTAACAACCCTTTTTGCGGACTGTAATCTCGTCTGTCATTCGGGTTTAATTTAATTCCATACAATGTCACTTCTTTTTCATCATCGTGCAATTTTACGGCTTTCAGAATTCCGCGACCGACAATATCTCCGTTTGCGCCTATGTTTGTAAATTCCAGTATTTCAAAATTCGATTTATCATTATCTGTATCTATAAGATTAAATTCATAACGCATGCCTGCCTTAAAATCAATTCCTATATTCTTGAGTACTGTCCAATTAGACGGCATAGGTATTCTGCCCGCTTGTTGAGTTTCATTCAAACCAGTAACATTTTCAATTTTTGGAGATTCAGGCTCTAATGCAAAGGCTTTTTGTGCATTCAACGGACTCATTGCGAGCAATACCGCCAACGGAACAGCTTTTACGGGAGAAGAAACACGACTTTGTTCACTGTTTTTCTTCTTTCTTCCTTCAAATGCCAAATTATTATAATTGTTATAAAAAGATACACTTACAGGTCTTATTGCCATACACATACTCCTTTTTAAAATTTAAAAACACCTAAAAATTTTATTTGCTACACTAAAGTCTAAATTTATTCTACTTCAAAAATAATATTTTGCAAAACAATCTTTAATACTTGCAAGGGAAGTTTGTTTGTTATAAATATTAATTACAGTCATTCTGAGGCGTTTTATGAGATTCTTCGCTTCGCTCAGAATGACGTGGAATTAAGCCGAAAAATCTCATAAAATTCTTAGAATTTATGGTAAAGAAGGAGAACTCAAATGAGTGAAAGAAAATTAGTCGGAACAAACGAAATGTTCAAAAAAGCATTGGCAGGCGGATATGCTATCGGTGCTTACAACGTTAACAACATGGAAATCTTGCAGGGTATTGCGGAAGCTGCTGAAGAAACTCAGTCCCCAATCATTTTGCAGGTATCTGCAGGTGCAAGAAAATATGCTAACCAAACTTACTTAATCAAATTGGTTGAAGCAGCTTTGGCTACAACAACAGTACCTATCGCACTTCACCTTGACCACGGTGCTGATTTTGAAATTTGTAAGGCTTGTATTGACGGCGGTTTCTCATCAGTAATGATTGACGGTTCAAGATTCCCGTTGGAAGAAAATATTAAATTGACTAAACAGGTAGTTGATTATGCTCACCCCCGCGGAGTTTCGGTTGAAGCTGAACTCGGTAAATTAGCAGGTGTTGAAGATGATGTTAAAGTTCACGCAAAAGATTCAACTTACACCGATCCTGAAGAAGCAGTAAGATTTGTTAAAGAAACAGGTTGTGATTCCTTGGCGGTAGCTATCGGAACTTCTCACGGTGCTTACAAATTCTCGGGTGAAGCTAAATTGGATTTCGACAGATTGGCAGAAATCAAAAAAGCAGTAAACGAAGCTGTAGGTTATGACTTCCCGTTGGTACTCCACGGTTCATCATCAGTTCCCGCAGAATTTGTTGCAAAATGCAACCAATACGGCGGTCAGCTGCCTAACGCACAAGGTGTTCCCGAAGATATGTTGAACTACGCATCTAAACACGGTGTTGCAAAAATCAACATTGATACCGACTTGAGATTGGCAATGACTTCAACAATCAGACAATTCTTTGTTGAACACCCCGAAAAATTCGACCCGCGCGAATATATGGGACCGGGCAGAACTGCCGTTAAAGAAATGGTTATGCACAAAATGCGTGACGTTTTGGGTACTGCAGGACACGCTCAAGACTAATTACACAGAGAGGCATCAGCCAATCACATTTATAAAAAAAGACCGCTTTCGCGGTCTTTTTTGTTATGCTGCATTTTCAAGTTTTATGATATCATTCGGACGAATTACGCAATAGTAATTTTTCTTATCCCTTGAGTTGTCGAATGACAAATTATTCAACTGCATTATTCTTTGTTCTTCGGCTTTAATCTCCTGCGCGGACGGCTCGTAACCCTGAACATCTTTATTCTTTTCTTTCAAATATTTTTTGGCGATATTCCAAACATTATCTCTATCATTAACTTTGTAGATTTTACCGTCAGATGTTATAAGAGTTTTACCCGGTTCAAGAGTTTCGGGCGTTACCTCTTCCGTATTTGGCGCGGGTGTTACAACCACGGATTGTTCCGCCGTCGCTTCGTCTCCTGACGTTTCTTCCGTAGAATTTGCATGCGGATTTCCCTCTTTTTTAGGCGGTTTTACCGCAGGCTTTTCGGGAGTTTGAGCTTTTGCAGGTTTTGCGGGAGCTTCATCTTTACCGCTCAACAGAGCATAAGCACCGCCAATCAGCAAAGCTCCTGCCGCAATCGCAGCTCCCCATTTACCGAATTTAGCAAATTTTGATGCTCCTTTGGCTTTTTCGGCACTTTTTGCCGCATTTAGCATTTTTTCATACGTTGCCGCATCTTTATGCGGGTATATATTTTTTGGAACTTCTGTCGTTTCAGGTTTGACAGTTATTTTAGGCTTATTTTGTTCATTTAAAAATTTTCCATATTCTTCCGCATTAATCGAAGGGAAATTACCTGAATTTTGAAAAGCAGTTTTAACTTTTCTTATTTTTGCATTCGGGTATTTTTTCTGAAATTCTTCAAAACTCGGATAAGTAACCCCTTTATACTTTACGGAGCCGTCAGCTTGAACAGTTACACGCGGCGGACGCGGTTTGGAAATTTTCTTTTTGCCTTTATCAACTTCTTCATTTTCAACTTTATCATCAAGAGCCATACCAAGTTCTTGCGCAGCAGTTAATTTATCCTCCGCCCCAAAAGTTATTTTAGGGCTTTTTCTGCTCAATAACTCAGGTAAACTTTCATAAGATCTGAAATCGTTGTTGTGAAATGCGGGTAACAACAAACCGCCCTGTTGGTTGTAGTAACCAAATCCGTCAATTTTTAAAGTCATAAATATCCCCTTTTCCGCATATCAATTAAAGCCTCAATCGGCTTTGTTTTCGTGCTTTTTCAATATCCCCTATGCTTTAATAAAAAATTTTTTGTGAAAAAATTTACATATTTGCCCCGCACCACATCCTATCCTATCCTATCCTATGAGGCATTATAAGCGGGTTACAGCCTTTTTTAAATTTAAATTTACAATTCGTTACATAGTATAAGAAGTGAGATAAGTTGGATAGGTTTGGTAAGTTGGATAAGTACATATCGGTGCGCAAAGCGCACATAAAATAAAACAGGCTTTGCGCAGTGAATTAAACATTGTTTGCGACACAATAACAGGGCGGAATTTGTCTGAGCGTAGCGAGTTATTCCGCCTTTGGTGGAGCTTTACAATGTTTTATGAACGGAGCATCAGCCTGCGGGTTTCTTTCTGACCGCTTTCTTTGCCCGAACAAAGAAAGCGGTCAAATAATTATGAAAAATAATATAAATAATTTAAAGTAATAGTATGAATCCAACAAGGGGCGAGGGAAAATATTCAAATAATATTTATTATGAAAACAGGAACGGTTTCCCGTTCCTGTATATATTATATTATGAAAGAAGCCGTTTTTATTTTTTCAAGAAATCAGGGATTTCAATGTTTGTGAAGCTCGGTGAAACTTCGGGCATTGAAGTTCTTCTGACTGTCTGTTGAGGTTGAGCCGGAGTATTGTTGAATGTATTTGCAAAGAAATCAGATGCACTCAACTGTTTTGCCTCAGCTTTTTCCTCGGGCAATTTATTTTTCATTTCAAAACCCGTTGCAATAACGGTAATTTGAATTTCACCCTGAATATTTTCGTTAACCGCAGTACCTATAATAACGGTAGCATCATCATTAACCGCATCATGAATAATATTTGCGGCATCTGAAATTTCGTGAAGTGTCATATCGGGTCCGCCCGTAATGTTAACGATTACACCTGTTGCACCGTTAATAGAAGATTCCAACAACTGCGAATTGATTGCGATTTCAGCAGCCTTGATTGCTCTGCCTTCGCCCTGACCGCGTCCGATACCCATAAGAGCCGAACCCGAAGCCTGCATTACGCATTTAACATCAGCAAAGTCAACGTTGATAAGTCCTGGAACCGTAATGATATCGGAAATACCTTGAACACCTCTCAACAATACTTCATCAACAATAATGAAGGATTCCGTCAAAGTAACCTGCCTGTCAACAACCTGCAACAATTTGTCGTTAGGAACGATAATTACTGCATCAACCGCTTCTCTGAGTTTTTCCAACCCTTGATTAGCCTGATTTTGTCTTTTGCGACCTTCCCAGGTAAACGGTTTTGTAACAACCGCGATTGTCAAAATACCCAATTCTTTTGCGATTTTAGCAACAACGGGAGCAGCACCCGTACCTGTTCCACCGCCCATACCTGCGGTGATAAATACCATATCAGCACCGTCCAATGCTTCGGTAATTTCCTGTTGAGCTTCTTCTGCAGCTTTTTCGCCAACCGAAGGATCACCGCCCGCACCAAGACCGTTTGTGGATTTTGCTCCTAACTGAATTCTGTTTTTGGTTTGACCATATTCCAAAACCTGTAAATCTGTATTCATCAACCAAAATTCAACACCCGAAAGTCCTGCTTTTATCATTCGGTTTACGGCATTACCGCCACCGCCGCCAACACCTACTACCTTAATTTTTGTAGGGTTTTCGGGAGTTCTCTGAACTTGATCGTTGTTTGTTGTTTCATCTTTTTTCGCGAAGATATCTGATACGAAATTTTCCACTTTTTTTTAACCTCTTTGTAAACTAAATTCCTATAATATAATAACATACTATTTTAAATAGAAAAAAAGTACAATAATTTACAAAATTTTGTGAACAAAATTTAATATTTATATTTAATGTAAGATAAGTACTTTAACGTAATTTACTTAGCTTACTCTCCATACTCAGGGTGCGTTGCCCAGTGGAGTTTGTCACGCAAAATCGTGTAAAATTCCGAATTATCAAGCAGTGCAAGTTTTGCGATATAATCAGATTTTTCAATATCTATACAGCCTTCAACCTCGTAAAACTCTTGTCCGTCAGCAGAAACAACGGATTTTGCATTTTTATCCGAACATACGGTGATTTTTTCCGTATCGGGAACTACAATCGGACGTGCATTCAGTGTATGCGGGCAAATCGGAACTATTACAAAAGCGTTCAATGACGGAGCTAAAACAGGCCCTCCCGCAGACAAACCGTAAGCAGTTGAGCCTGTCGGTGTCGAAATTATAATTCCGTCAGCCAAATAATCACAAACATATTTTCCGTTAATTTTCAGCGAAAACCTTGATGTCCTGCCCTCACTACCCTTTATAACAAAGTCGTTTAATGCGGTATAACCGGAATTCTTCAGCATAATTCTTTCCTGAACCACATATTTTCCGCTCAAAATATTCTCTACCGCAAATCTGAGATTTTCTCTTGATGCCTGTGATAAAAACCCCAAACGACCCAAATTTATACCAAAAATCGGAGTTGCGGTTTTTGCATAAAATCTTGCGGTTTTCAAAATCGTACCGTCACCGCCGATAACAAAAACAAAATCAAATCCTACTTTCAATCCGTCAATATCAATGGCTTGCACACAAATATTTTTTTCCGCAAAAATTTTTATCAATTCGTCTTTCACCTCAACGGAACGATTAATTGTTTGATTATAACAAACCGCAAAATTTTTCATAACAAAAATATAGCATAAAAAAGTTGGATAAGTAAGGTAAGTTTGATAAGTTCGATAAGTACTTTAAGGTGCGCCTTTGGCGCAATAATCTTCCAGTAAACAGCCATACCTCTAACCCTCCATACATCTATACCTCTGATACGTACTTATCCAACTTCTCCAACTTACTTATCCTGCTCCAAAAAAAAGGGACACCAAAGGTGTCCTTCAACTATCTCTCTTTCTCGTTTCCCTGACTTATTGTAAAGAAGGAGCTCTCCACAATGAGTCATTAAATTTGTTTTGATTAGTCGTAACATCTACAGACAAAGTTACATTACTCGGAGTGAACACAAAGACCAAATCTCCGACTTTTTGAGGTTTGCCGTCAAGAGCGTAAGCAGCTCCGCAAACAAAGTCGATTGTTCTTTGTGATTGTTCTTTATCCAAAAGATGAAGGTTTAAAACGATGGTCTTTCTGTCTCTCAAATGTTGAACAATTACGGTAGCATCTTCAAATGAACGAGGTTCGATAACCTTTACTTCATAACCCTTAAAATTCGGGTGATTTACGACTTTCAATTCTTTTGACCTTTCATTTATCGGTTGATATTGAGGCTGAAGCGCCAAGTTATCTTCAATCGGATAATCTTCATCTACCTCTTGAGCCATTTCATCAAATATGGTTTCTCTCGGTTCAAAACCTTTTACCAAAAAATCCACTACTGATTTAATTTTGTCTGTAACTACTGCCACCGTTGTTTTCCCTCCGTTTTTATTTAAATAATTTTCTACCTATCCTAAGCATTGTTGCACCATGCCTTACGGCTACCGCATAATCCTGACTCATACCCATTGAAATCTCTTTCAACGTATAGCCGAATTCTTTTTCCAAATCCGATTTTATATCGGCTATTTCTCCGAAAAGATTGTCCAACTCACTTTCTTGCGCTCCCAAAGGTGCCATATTCATCAACCCTGATATGTTTATCGCAGGAAGTTCAAGCATTTTCGGAAAAATTTCAAACACTTCCGTCTTTGAAAGTCCGAACTTTTGTTCTTCTTCAGCATTATTAATCTGAATGAGAACATTTTGAACTTTTCCGATTTTTTGAGCTTCCTCAGATATAATCTGCGCCAATTTCAGCGAATCTACGGAATGAATATAATCAAAATTCGCAACGACTTTCTTCACCTTGTTGGTTTGAAGATGTCCGATAAAGTGAAACTTTGAATTATTTCTTATCTCCGCGGGAAGTTTTTCAATCTTCTCAACAGCCTCAATTACTCTCGATTCTCCGAAATCCCTCAATCCTGCATTATACGCTTCAATCATGGCGATTTCGTCAAAATACTTTGTAACTGCAATGATATTCGGTTTATAAGGTGCGATTTCTTCTTGTATTTGTATAAGATTTTCTTTCACACTGTATTGCATAATCTCTTACCCAAGAAGTTGAATATAGTATTAATTGTACTCTATACCCATGACTTGAACAACTTTTTTATTTTTAACCCTTTTAACTTAACTTTTTTCTCCCCAAAACCATGATGATTACATGATTTCAGCCTAATTTACATTTCTTCAAGTTTGGTTAATATTTCGTAATATTGTTCGTTTTTAGCCATGCTTTAGGATATCTTAGGGCATGCCCTTTGATATTTTCAGAATAAACCATTTATTTCTTTATGTTATCCGCTAAATGCATGAGATTTTTTGATTTTTTTTAAAAAATTTGTTAATAATGTTGTATGAAAAATTCTCTGTCCGAAAATTATAAACTTGCCTGTAAGTATCACAGTGAAGGGGATTTGGATACGGCAGAAAAAATTTATGAACAAATTCTTGACGAAAATCCGAATAATCCCGAAATTTTAAATCTCTACGGAATTTTGAATATTTCAAAAAACAATTTTGATAAAGCCGAAACCTTGATTAAGAAAGCAATTTCGCTAAAAGAAGATGAATATTATTATGAAAATTTGGCAAGAGTTTACGACAAAAAATCGGATTACAAGTCTGAAATCAAATTGCTTGAAAATGTGATTAAAACATTTGACTGCGGATTCGAAACATATTTTTTGCTTGCTCTGGCATACAAAAATGCAGGAGAATACGAAAAATCCGAAAAATATTACTTGAAATCACTTGAAATTCAGCCAAAATCGGATAAAGCACTTTTTAACCTCGCAAGTTTATATTTGTTTTTGGACAAACCCGAAAAAGCAATCAAATATTTTGAAAAATGCCTCAAAATAAAGCCTGATGACGTTGAGGTCAAATATTTTCTCTCGCTTGCTTATATGCGGATAAAAAATTACGAAACAGGGTTAAAATACTTTGAAAACCGCTTGTGCCGAACGACCGCAATCGCAACTCAGGAAACAACATATCCCTCGTTAATTAAAAAAGCACCGCTTTGGAAGGGCGAAGATATATCGGACAAAACCCTTTACACTTACTATGAAGCAGGTTTTGGAGATATGATTATGTTTTCAAGATACGTTAGAAAACTTGCAAAACGTTGTAAAAAACTTTTGATAAAACCGCAAAAAGAATTGTCCGAACTTTTCCGGGAAAATTTTCCGTTTGCTGATGTTATGGATTATTTTTATGACGAAAAAGATACGGATTTTGATTTTCACATACCGTTTTTGAGTATTCCTTATGTTTTAGGGTTAAAAAATGACGAAATTTTTACGGGGCATGACGGGTATTTGAAAGCGTCCGAAGAAAAAATTAAATTTTATAAAGAAAATTATTTTGATAACGACAAATTAAAAATTGCGATAAAATGGCAGGGAAACACTTATTATCAGACTGACAGAGTAATCAATGTCGATGCGTTTGCACCGCTTTTCGGGCTTGATAAAGTCAAAATCTATTCTGCGCAAACATTTGAGGGGGCAGAGGAGTTTGAAAAATTGTCAAGCCACTACGATATAACGGATTTAAGCAAAAGTTTCAAGGATTTTTCTTGGACTGCGGGAGCGGTTGCAAACCTCGATTTAATCATTTGTAACGACACATCATTGGCACACCTTGCGGGTGCAATGGGCAAACCCTGTATTGTTTTGTTGCCGTACCGCTATAACTGGCGCTGGCATACTGATTTGACAAAATGTGATTGGTATGACAGTGTGAAACTTTACCGCCTCGGCAAAAATGAAAGTTGGAACGGGCTTTTGCTCCGAATTACGGAAGAATTATTTTGAAGTAATATCCAATTTTTTTGCTTCAATCGGTTTAAGATGTTCAACTTTATAACCTTTTTTAGCCGCCAAAGTTTTTAATCCGAGTTCTTCTAACGAAGTATCAAACGGCAAATTCATAGCTCTTACGGCTTCTGAAACTTCACTGCGAATTTGCGCAAGAACTTCTTCACTTGTTTGACCTTTGGCTTTCGGACTATCCATAAAAGCCTTTTCAACAGTTTCGGCATTAATTTCTTTACCGGCAAGCCCAAGTTCCTCAACATCTCTTGCGAACGCTTTATTTTTAAGCATTTTTGCAATATCGGCAAATGTGATGTTTCCTACTGATGGTGTTTTCATAATTTCCTTCCTTTCGTTTCCCCTTACGTTTTTATAAAAACATAATCGCCGAAAGAATTGATAATAGGGCGCATAGCATAGCATAGCATAGCATAGAGGCATTATAACAGTGTTTCAGCCTTTGTAAAATTTTGTTAAAAAAGTGTTACATTAGCTCCTTCCCCCATGGGGGAAGGTTAGGATGGGGGCTTTTGTATTATAATTTATGTATGGATAAAAAATATATATTAGCAAGAGAATTAAGAAAAAATATGACACCGCAAGAAAGAAAATTGTGGAATAAAATTCGTAACAAACAATTTTATAACTTAAGTTTTCGCAGGCAATATCCTATCGGAGAATATATT
>CADBNI010000084.1 GCA_902795965.1 uncultured bacterium | reverse complement strand
GCTGCTTGGTTGGCGGCAATAAACGGGTCTGCGTGTTTTGCTGTCGCAAAACAACTCGCCCTCTGCCGCCAATCCGCAATCCAGCTTATTATACTTTACCGCTCAAACAGTACGAGCCTCTGTTATTTCCTCACAAACATTGATTGTTCGCTCGGTCAAAGGTCGGAAAAATTTATTATAATTGTTTTGCGCATAGCGCACCTTAAAGTACTTACCCAACTCACCAAACTTATCTTACTTACCCCACCCTTAAATATTACAATCCCTTTACAAAATTCTCCAAATACGAAGAATGTAACAAATTGTAAATATTGTTTTAAAACGGCTGAAACTCAGCTATAATGCCTCATAGCATAGCATAGCATAGCATCACTTGTGTCAAGTTTTTCCGCCGATTTTCCGACATGAAAATTTGTAGAAATGGAAAATTTGTAAAACAAGAAAGGCGGTAAAATGGTAGACCAAGTTAATGGTGTAGGTGCAGGACAGCATGCAACTCCTCAAAAAGGCATGAAAATGTCGGATTTGGCAAAAACGAACAAACTTTTGTACGAGTATTTCAAAAACAGTGGTGTTGTTAATGACAATGATGTTGTTACGAAAGAATTTATTGAAAATGCGAAAAAGACATTGGATACGGATAATAGCGGCAAAATTTCCGTTCGCGAAGCACGCACAAAGGGTTTTAACGGCACAAGAAAAGAAGTGAAAGCCGCAATCGGTATGTTGGATACTATTGCAAATACCGAAATCGGCAAAGATGTTGAATTTTCGGAAGCTGTTGATGATAAGAATACGGATTATTATCAAAACGGAGTTTTGAAAAAGTCAGTTTATAATGACGGAAAACGAGAACAGGTCAAAGAATTTGAAAAAGACGGAAAAACTCCGAAAGAAACACGCACAACGGTTTATGAAGGAGATAAAAAAGTTTATTCCGACAAAACAGTATATCATAACGGATATAAAAATTATACGGACATGGATAATGATGTATTACATTCCTTTACGTTGTATTATCCGAATACCAATAAAGCTCAAAGAAGTGTTGTTACGTTGAAAGATGAGAATGGCAAACCGGATAAAAATTCTACAGTGACAACGGAGTATTCAGGCTATGGCAAAGGGCAGGCGCATACCGAAACAATCACTTATGAAGGCAAAATGATTGAGGACGGCATTACACAACGCGTAATCGAATACGATGCCGAAGGCAACGAAATCAGCAATACGACAAATCTTGATGCGGCTGAAAAAGCGGATGAAGCTGCGGCAACTAAAGATGGTGCGAATGTAACGGCAAAAGACGAAACCGCACCCAAAGCCGCAAAAGACGGAGCAAAAATACGTCCCGCGTTTGTAAAACCGCAGCATAAGGTATCTTTGCCGAGCGAATGGAGTAAAAAGCCTTTGCCTGACGGTGTAGCCGAAGAACTCAAACTTGCCGATACATATACGGCAGATGAGGTTTTGGACAAACTTGCCGAAAAATTCGAGATTAATAAAGCTGAAATTCAGGCTGATAAGTTGAAAGCAGACTTGATAAAATACAACCCGAGCGTGTTTGACAAAGACGGAAATGTGTTTGATAAAGCTGATTTCGGTAAACTTGATTTTCCGCAAAATGCGGGCGAACTGTATAAACAAGGCGCAGAACTGCCGAAAGTGAAGGTAAAACGCAACAATCCGCCTGCTCCGCCCAAAGCCCCCGTACCTCCTAAAGCGGAAGAAGTTGCAAAAAGCACAACTCCCGCAATTCCGCGTGACCCCAATCCGCCAAAACAAGATGCGTCAGGCATGATAATTCATCAGGCTCACGCAACAGGTCCGAAAAACGGAACACTGAGCGACATAAACGGTAATGTATACGAATATGATGAAAACGGCAGACTGGAACGTATTGGTAATAAAGATGGGTATGTAACTCATGAGTATTCTTATGATGCTAACGGTAAAGTAAAATTTTATACTGAATATGATGGTGATAATATACCTACTCGCGATAATCAAGGCAGAGTACTTGAATATTATGATAATGTTGCACATACTTATCGATTTGGTAACGGAGTTGCTCAACCGAAGGGCATGAATGTTGCCAAAGTCAAAGACTTTAACCTGAGCCAGAAACAATTTGAAAAAGATAACAAAGCTCGTAATGCTGCCGAACAACAACGCACTCAAAGGAATGCTCAGATTGTAAAACAGGCTCGAGCTGACAGAGCGAAGAAGTTTGAGGACAATCTGCATAAATATGATGCTCCAAAGAGTGATGCGGCAAGTCAATTTGAGGCAAATCTTCATCGGTATGACCTTCCATAAACGGATGCGATAAAGAAAAATTCTATGCAAATTTCAATAAACATAATAAAAAAGAGGCGCAAGCCTCTTTTTTATTGTCTGCATTATAGTTAATCCGATATAGGGTCTATCAGTTTTATTTCAAAAAAAAGACCTCGTTATGAGGTCAAGGTTGGTTATTTTGGTTATGTTATAGTTAGTTAATCTCGATTATTGTTCATTGTTTATAATTATCCTCAAGATTTATATTTGACTGATTTGATAAAAATGTTTACAAAACTTTATGATATTATATCGGTATGAACAACTTCAAAAAATTCTTTTTATCAAAAATTTTGCGCCGAAAGTATTACCGTACGGGCAAGTGCAAGGCTTGCGGAAAATGCTGCACACAAATTTATGTCAAGCATTACAAGCACGTTATTCAAGATGAAAAAGAGTTTGAAAAACTTCAATATTTGCACAGGTTTTATACGTATTTGAAGGTTATCGGAAAAGACGATATCGGATTGATTTTTGAGTGCCAAAATCTTGACCCCGAAACTCACAAATGCAAAATTCACCGTACCCGCCCCGGGATTTGCAGGCGTTATCCGCAGGAAGAACTCTTTTCCATGGGCGGTGCGTTGTCTGATGATTGCGGATACAAGATGGAACCGATTATTTCGTTTGAGGAAGTTTTGGAAAAATCTAAAAAAAATAGCCGTTTCAGATAATGAAAAAATTTATGCGGTCTTTTAAACTGATTATGGTTAATCGTCATCTTGAGCCACGCTCCCGCCATTAACGGAGCGGGCGAAGGATCTCATAATTTTTAAATTTTATGAGATTCTTCGGCTAAAGCCTCAGAATGACAATATTAAATTAGTGTGAACAAAATCCTAAAAGAAAGGCTGTGTATGAAAAAACTTTGTTTATCATTTTTAATGTCAATATTTATGCTTCCCGCTTTTGCGGTTTGTCCGATAACGGGCGGAGCATGTGCCGCTCCCGTAAATTTTGAACCGCAACCGTTGCAGGAAAAAGTCGCTCCGAATAATTTGCAAAATATGCAAAGAACGGACGCTTTCCAAAAGGATTTTATAAAACCTTACGACAGCAATACAATTCATACGGAAACGACTTCGAGACCGCAATCTCAAGACTACAATTCCAACTGTCAATTCGGAGTATGTCTGCCCGGAAAGCAAACGACTCAAAATAACTGACATATAAGGCAAACATTTTTACTAAAAATATTAAGTGATGTTACAAGATTGTAAAAATGTTTGTCTTTTTTTTCTATATAAAATAGAATATAAATGGAGAAATTCTGAGGGATAAAAAATGATATTGGAACAAGAGTTAGAGGGGAAAACGCTATCTCCGCAAGAAGTCAGAAGTATTTTGAAAACCGACAACAAAGAAATTGTCGAGCTTTGTAAACGTGCTTCAATTTTGCCTAAGAAAAACAGCAAAGGACAGACTTATTTTTCTTATGAAGAAGTTAAAAATTTGAGAAAGGTTCAAGCTATGAAAACTGCGCAAATGCCTCCGGCTAAGGTTAAACAGACTTCTGCAATTATGAATATTCTCAGTTCTTTGAAAGATATGGAAACAAAGCTCAGCAACAAAATTTCCAAAGTTATTGATGAAAAACTTGAGGGAATGGACGAAGTTGTTGTTGAACTTATTCGTTGCAAAACGGATAACGAAACTTTAAGACAAAAAATTATTGATTTGAACAAAGAAATTTATCAGCTCAAAAATGATTTGAACTCCTACAAACCCGTAGGTTTGGGCTTTTATAAGAAAAAAGAAAAACGTGTTTGGGATTAATTTTCCCGAAATAAAAGATAAAGGGATATAACAATGGCTGTAAAAGAAAAAGAAGCAGAAACCGCATCTAATACTGACGAAAGAGCGAAAGCACTTAAACTTGCAATAGAAAAAATTGAAAAAGATTTCGGTAAAGGCTCGATTATGAAATTGGGCGACAAGTCTACCGTAAATGTTGATGCAATTCCGACAGGTGCTTTGTCACTTGATGTTGCGCTCGGTATAGGCGGAGTTCCCCGCGGTCGTATTATTGAAATTTACGGCCCTGAAAGTTCGGGTAAAACTACTCTTGCACAGCATATTGTTGCAGAATGTCAAAAACGCGGCGGTATTGCGGCATTTGTTGACGCAGAACACGCACTTGACCCCGAATATGCAAGAAATTTGGGCGTACAGGTTGATGATTTGTTGATTTCACAACCCGATACGGGTGAACAGGCACTTGATATTACCGAAGAACTTGTTCGTTCGGGTGCGGTTGATGTTGTGGTTGTCGACTCTGTTGCGGCTCTTGTTCCGAAGGCTGAAATAGAAGGCTCTATGGAAGATCAGCAAATGGGTTTGCAGGCTCGTTTGATGAGTAAAGCGTTGAGAAAATTGACGGGTATTATCGGTAAAACCAATACAACGGTTATTTTTATCAACCAACTTCGTATGAAAATCGGTGTTATGTACGGAAATCCCGAAACCACTACGGGTGGCAATGCTTTGAAGTATTACGCATCCGTTCGTATGGAGATTAAACGTACCGAAGGTGTTAAAGGCGAAGACGGTGATGTCGGAAACCACGTCAGAGTAAGGGTTGTAAAAAACAAGGTTGCACCTCCTTTCAGAACTGCGGAATTTGATATTATTTTCGGTAAAGGTATTTGCAAAATCGGTAATATTCTTGATGTTGCGGTAAACCTTGATATCGTTAAAAAAGCAGGTTCTTGGTTTAGCTTTAACGAAGAAAAATTGGGACAGGGCAGAGATAAAGCAAGAGATTTCCTGGCTGAAAATCCCGATATTTTGAATACGGTTGAAACCCTCGTCAGAGAAAAATTGGCGAATAATTGATTATAGTAAATAACAATAAATGTGTTTTACATTTGACATAGTGATTAATTATTAGTGCCGAAGGCATGATACTTTTTATAATCACCACTTAACATTAAGGCGGGAATGCATTACGGCTCGCGAGAAGAAATGATAGCAAAGATGTTTTCTCAAGCAAAAAAGAATGGAGGAAAGGTCGAATATAAGCAATATTCGAATGGTTCTGCTTATGAGTTAAGGGACAGTAAGGGACATCTGATAAGTGTTGTTAGAAATAACGGAGTGCAACACGAATATGTAGATTATCAAAATAAGAAAATACATTCGGCAAATGTTTTGCCCGGAGAGCAGGCTAAATATACTTCGATAGAAGATATGGAAAGTGGTGATGTTGCTTATGATCAAGACGGAAACGGATTGGTCGGATTAAATGAAATATTTAAAAAAGGTTTTTAACCACTTGAAATTTTTAAAAAATACGTTATAACATAAACATAGGGGGAAGCCCTAAGAGAAATGGTACTTCCTTAGGACTTCGCTATAGATTGTACAAAATATGTAAAACCGTTATAATTACCGTTATAACGGTTTTTACTATATATTTTTCTTAAACAACCTTTGTAAAATTTTTTTGTTCATGCCATAATAAGTATTAAAGAATAGAAGGAAAAAGAAATGGCTATAAATTCCCCAAAACAAACATCTCATTTGAAAAGAGAAATTTTAGTTAGACTTATAAGAGCATTTTTAAGCGATAATTTTGCCGAAAATACAAGATTAATCCCTTACGCAATGCGTCCGAAAGGTTCGGAAGTGCCTTACAGATGCTGTATTTACAAAGAAAGAGCAATTTTAAGGGACAGAACGATTGCGGGACTCGGAGAATCTATCGAAGAAACCGACGAAAGCACGTCATTATACGAAATTGCTAAAAATTCGCTTAAACGTGAAAAACCTGATGAAAAACCCTTAACAGTTTTGACGACCGCCTGCAAGGGCTGTGTTCCGTCAAGAATTTACGTAACCGATTTATGTCAGGGTTGCGTTGCAAGACCTTGCGAAAACACCTGCAAATTCGGTGCTATAAAAGTTACAAACGGTAAATCGCAAATTGACCCCGAAAAATGTAAAAATTGCGGTATGTGTGCGCAGGTTTGCCCGTATCAGGCAATACAAAAGATTATTGTTCCTTGCGAAAATGCCTGCCCTGTCGGTGCAATTTTTAAAGGGGAAGACGGTCATGCAAAAATTGATTTTGAAAAATGTATTTCATGCGGAAAATGCGCGGCGGCTTGTCCTTTCGGTGCCGTACACGAAAGAAGTCAGGTTATCGACATTTTGAAAAATATTAAAGCAGGTAAGAAGGTTATTGCAATGGCTGCTCCCGCTATTATGGGTCAGCTGCCTTGTACTCCGCAGCAGCTGAAACAGGCGATTTTACAATTAGGTTTTGCTGATGTTTATGAAGTTGCTCAAGGCGCGGACGTTACAACAAAAACCGAAGCTGCGGAATTTGTCGAAAGAATGGAAGACGGTGCGGAATTTATGACAACATCTTGTTGTGCAGGGTATAACGAATTGGTTGATAAACATATTCCCGAAATGAAACCTTTCCGTTCAAATACCAAAACTCCGCTTTATTATACGGCAGAAATCGTTAAACGTGAAAACCCTGATGCGGTAACGGTATTTTTCTCACCTTGTGTTGCAAAACGTCGTGAGGCATTGAAAAATCCGAATGTTGATTACGTAATCAACTATGAAGAATTGGGTGCTTGGTTCGTTGCTTTGGGTATTCAGGTTGCCGAATGCGCTGAGAGTGAATTTGAAAATGAGGCTTCCGCAGAGGCAAGAAATTATGCGGTAATCGGCGGGGTTGCAAAAGCCGTTCAAACACTTTTGCCCGAAGAAATTCCCGCACACCCCGTTATTATTGACGGTTTAAACAAACAGTCAATAAGGGATTTGAAAAAATATGCTAAAAACGGTTTGTGCGAATTGGGTAATCTGATTGAAGTTATGGCATGCCCGGGAGGTTGTCTTGGCGGTAATGCTACGGTTAACGCTTACAAACCCGCACTGAAACAGTTGACTGGTTATGTAAACTCAAGCAAATCCATAAAAGAACAGATTGAAGAATAAAGCGGGAATATTCCCGCTTTTTTAAATTTTAAATAATAATTTGTGTTCCTATTAAAATCCTGTGGCTGTCGGGCATTGAAGAATTTTGGCAGAAAATGTAGTTGAGTATCAGTTTTAATGCTTGCCCTTTAATATACCAGTTTATGCCTGCGGTATACTCTCTTTGATTGTTGCGTCCGATTGTGGTATCGGGGTCAAATTCATCATACCGAGCAAGAAGTTCCAATTTTTTGTTAATTCTGTAACCGACAGTTGCGTTCCAACCTTGACGTTTTTTGTTTGAAAATCCTGTTGCGCCGTTTGAACCGTTTGCGTGGGCATATTCCGCTTTTACCCATAATTTCTTGTATTCGTATCCGACATAAGCTCCTGCGACAACAAATGAAGAATCTCTTGAACCTGCGGCTAATGTTCCGCTTACCGTCAATTTGCCGTATTTTCCGTTGGTTTTTGCAAGCGGTTTGAAATCTACTCTGCCGTCAAATTCCACTCCGGGCAAAAATTCTCGGAAATATGTTCCCGAACTGTACCCGCCAATATCGTAATCCATAAAAGAATAGTTACCGATTACTCTCACACCCGCCTTACGAACAGTACCGAAATGTCTTGCGATTTGAGAACGGTTTATAAAAGGTAATGTATATGAGGATTGTGCGCCCTCATATCCTACCGCGGGGCGGGAGTTTCCGACAAGTATTCTGTGATGAGGAATTCTGTCGGTTGCGATATAGAGGTCTTGAAACAAATTTTGCATAAACTGTCTGTCATTTTGCGGAGTCGGATCTGTCATAATTCTGAAATGTTCTTTTCCGCCTTTAAACGTACCGTCAATCATATTGTTAATAAGCCCTACTTTAAAGATGTTTGTAACATTTCCGTCCTCGGGAATTGTCGTTCCCATATTCATTTGAACGGCATTCCAAATATGGACGCTCTCAAGCGGGCCTTTTTCAAATTTGTGTGTAAATGTTTCTTTGTATAGGCTTGATGGAACATCAATATTGTCAATTTGGAGTTTATATAAGTTTTTTGTGTTTTGTGTAAGTCTGTCAAAAAATTTTTCATGGGTTAAATCGGGTATTTTCGTAGCTTCGACTTCACTTTCCAAAAACGGAGCATCTTCCTCCAAAATAGTATCCTGTTTGATTTGCTCGGAAATATCAAGTTCAATTTCTTCCTGAGCAAACGTATTTGGGGCAAAAAGTATTAAAAAAACGATTAAAATAATCCTTTTCATAATACAAAATTATATCATAAAAATTTATGCCGTTCAATCATACTTTCTTATGACTAAAACCTTGTTTGGACGATCTATATAGTAATCGGTTTTTTCCAATATATCATTACCGATAATTCCGTCAAACCCGTTATCACTATTCAAAAGTACAAAAGCTCGAGAATTATTGTATTCATTACTGCCCAATTTTATATTGACATTTACAAGCGGTGTGATATTCATTGTACCGTTTGCATTTTTCATAATTCCAACCATATTAGTTTTTAATTTAATATTATTTTTTTTCAAAAAGTCAGAGTAAATCAACGAATAAGTTGCACCCGTATCAACGAGGAATTTGCCCGAATGCCCGTTGATTAAAGCATTTACAATCATCAATTTGTTCATTAGAGTAAAGGGAATACGTTCATTTTTAAATTCTTTTGAACTGTGATAGGGTTTACCCGTAAGCTCAAAATATCTTGTTTTTGCATCAGTATTGTCATTGATGTCTATTTTTGCGGTTTTGGCAAAATATTCGGCGGCTTCTTCTTTTCTGTTCAATTTTTGGTATAAGTTTGCAAGCATATAGAGGTCATAGGCATTGGTTTTAAATTTTTCGGCAGCTTCTTTCCTGTATTTTAAAGCGTTCGTATAATCATTTTTGTTTTCGTATATTGTTGCAATCGTAGCCCAAGCAATTTCATAACCGGGAATTTCTTCTTTTAATTCGTTAAACAATTTTATTGCATCTTCATCTTTTCCCGTATTTGCGTAGAGATTTGCCAGATTTATTTTATAATCAATGTTTTGCGGTTCTAAATCTTTTGCTGTTTTCAGATATTTTTCGGTCTTGTCAATATCGCCCAAATTGTAATACACAAGGCTCAAAAGATAATTTATAAACGCATCTTTCGGATATTTTTTTAACAACAAAAAACAGGTTTCTTCCGCCTGATACTGTTTGTTTAAATTCATAAAAACGTTATATTTTAAGATATAAAAATCACGCGCAATCTTGTTTGAAGGTTTGCCTTCAAGCAATTTTTCCGCTTTTTTCAATTCACCGTTTCTGAAAGCATCTTGTGCCTGAATATAATTTTTGTTTATTGTTATGTTGTTTTGATATGCGGAATATCCCCAAAAACCGCCAATAATTAAAAATATAACAATGCAGCTTATTAAAACAGATTCTTTCATGTCCATAGAAAACTTCCTTTTGTTATAATGACCAAATTATATCATAAAAATATTCTTATTAAGAACGAGTATAATTTCGTAAATTTGTTTCAATTTTTGTGACGAACATTGTAAAAGCAGTGCATTAATGTTTTTTATGAGATTTTCGTTCGTGTTGGATTTTGTGAGAAGAAATTTTACGGGCGAAATTTTGAAACTTTTGCAAATTTTGTCGATAGTATCTGATGTCGGTATCTGTTTCGTTCTATGTTGGAAAGCCCTTGAATGCTAATGCCGATTTTTTCGGCAAATTCTTCCTGCGTCAGCCCGAGTTTTACTCGGAGTTCTTTAATGTTTGCGTTAATCAACTTTTGATAATTCATATATAAAAGATTATAATAATTCTCTATACAGTTTAATAAATTATTTAGAGAATTATATGGTTAATTAATTGTAACAAATTGTTAAAAATGCCTACCAAAAGGCAAAGGCGATAGCCTTTGCCTTTTTTCAACCTGCTATTTCCAAAAGTAACAAACAGGAACTGCCCATATTTTATCTGACAGCGGAATAATATCCTGTCCTGTATAAATAACAATACCTTTTTTAAATTTATTTTCTGTCAGTTCTTGCAACTCTATTAATCCTGATAAATATTTTTTATCAATATTGTTGGAAGATTTTACCTCAATACCTACAATATCACCATTAGAATTTTCCAGAACGAAATCTGCCTCTTTGCCCGCTTGTGTTCTGTAATGAGATAGTTCAAGATTATTTGATTTTGCACATTTAACAAGTTCTGTTGCTACAAAGTTTTCAAATATATGTCCAAATGTTCTTGAATCATTTGTATATAAATTTTCTAAATTTCTTTTCATTATGTAAGATAAAAAATTACAATCCGTAAAATACAATTTGGGTGATTTAACAAATCTCTTATTTAACTTATTAGGTCTTGACCAAGGTTTAACATTAAAGACTATAAAACTGTTGATTGCAAAAGCAAGCATTTTTTCATAGGTTCTGTAATCAATACCTATTTCTTTTGCTATCTCCGTATTATTCAATAACCCGCCTGTTCTCATTGATAACAATGACAGCAGTGCAACCATTAAATCAGGATTTTTAAGGTCTGATAAAGATTTTATATCTCTGTTTAAGATTGTTGTCAAATAACCGTCAAACCATTTTATTCTGTCTATATCTTTGTTTATAGCTATTTCAGGGTAAGTGGCACTCTTGATTATATCTATAATATCATAATTATCGTATGTTTTGATACTTAAATCTTCATTAAACAGCTTGTCAGCTAAAGAAATATTTGTTTCTTGATATTCGCTGACGGAAAACGGATACAATGTTAAAACAGACATTCTGCCGACTAATGCTTCCGATAGCTTTGGTAACGCCATAAGATTAGCTGAACCTGTGAGCAAAAATCTTTGTTCTGTATTTCCGCTAAGCCTGTTTTTATCAATTTGTATTTTTAGATATGGAAAGATTTCAGGTGCAAATTGAACTTCATCAATAACATTTAAAACATTTTTCGGTAACGCATTTATAAAGGTTTCAGGTTCGGATTTTGCGGAAGTTAAAACAAGAGGTGAATCAAAAGTTATATGATTTATTTGTTCTGACAAATGAGAGCATAAAGTAGATTTACCTACCTGACGACCACCGTTTAAATAGGTTAACGGTCTTGTATTTACCAATTCTGTTAATTGTTTTATAATATTACGATTTTTATATGACATTTAATTTCCTTGTAACTTAATCCAATAATTTATTGCACTATAATCCAATAATTTCTAAATGTCAAGTCGGTAACAATTTTTACATTATATTTTACTCTACATCAAAGTCAAAATACGTATCGGGATAGGGTTCATTTTTAAGTGTAAAATGCCACCACTCGGAATCTATACCTTTAAATCCGGCTTTTATCATTGCATCATGCAATATTTTTCTATTTTTCTTTTGTTCTCTTGTCAGTTTTTTGTAGTCAGGGTGGGAAATTTCCGAGAACAAATCAAAAGTTCCGCCCATATCGACAAAAGAGCCGTCTTTTTTAATCAATGTCAAATCAACTGTCGAACCTCTTGTATGACCTGATTTTTCCGCAATGTAGTTACCTTTGAGCAAATCGGATTTTTGCAAAGTCGGATAAAAAGATTTGTCACCTTCGTCATTGGGGTTGTTTATCCATTCAACAAAGTTATCTACGGCTTTTTGGGGTCTGTATGTATCCCAAATAAGCAGTCTGTAACCTTTTGCTCTCAAATCTTTTGCTGCGACGGAAAGAGCCTGAAGCGATTCTTTGGTCATATATGCAATCGGGGCTTTGTAACCGTTAATTTTGTTACCCGTAAAATTGTTTGAAGAATAATATCTGATATCAAAAGCCGCATCATCAATTACCGTATATACAGGTAAAAAATCACTTTTGTCACAAGAAATCTGTGATGCAAACGTCATTTGTGCAAAACTAAAAATAATCAATCCGATTAAAAGTAACTTTTTCATATCTTTCTCCTAATTTGTACTTTTAGTATTGTATATCAAAAACATTTTTATACAAATTCTTCAATAATCCCGCCTGCCACAACGGTTTCTCCGTCATAAATTACAACCGATTGTCCTTGTGCGGGTGATTTTTGATAATCGGCAAAATCAATTTTCAATTTGTCGTTAACGACCGTTATGACACATTCTTGCGGAACTTGTGATGAACGGATTTTTGCAAAATAATTTCCGTTTTTAATCATTTCACCCGAAGGATAATTTATATCACTCGCAATTAATGATTTTTTAAAGGTATCGTCAATTTTTCCAGCAACAACCGTATTTGTATCTTTATCAAGTTTTATTACATACAGGGGTTCATTTGATGAAATGCCAAGCCCTTTTCTTTGACCTATGGTATAATTCCAAATGCCTTTATGTTTACCCAAAATTTTTCCGTTTATGTCAACGATATTTCCTTCTTTTTCTTTGACCCCCAAAAGTTCGTTGTAATCACCTTCGTAAAAATCCTGACTGTCGGGTTTGTCTGACACCTCAAGCCCGAAATTCTTTGCAAGCTCGCGAACTTCCGTTTTTGAATAATCACCTAAAGGCATGATAATATTTTTTAATTGTTCTTGAGTTAATTTATAAAGAAAATACGACTGATCTTTGGATTTGTCTTTTGCTTGTGCAAGATAATAACGACCGCTTTTTTCAATAATTTTTGCATAATGACCCGTTGCAAATTTATCGAATTTTATCCCCTGTTCTTTTGCAACCAAAGGCAAAACACCAAATTTTATCAACGAATTGCAACGTATGCAGGGGTTTGGGGTTCTGCCTGAAACATATTCGTTTTTAAAATATTTCAAAACGATTTCGTCATACTGTTTTGAGCAATCTATGACGGTAAAAGGTATATCGAGAAATTTTGCAATCTTTTCGGCGGTTTCAATATCTTCTTTTTCATCAGGCCCGAGACAAGCCCCATGCCTGCTTTTGTGGGCAGTGGCTTTTTTATCGCCCCAAATTGCCATTGTGACACCCAAAACATCATGCCCTTGACTTTTTAAAATCGCTGCAACAGTTGCGGAATCAACACCGCCCGACAAACCGACTAAAATTTTCATTTAATTTCCTTATTGTTATGCTATACCATAACATATTATAAACAAAAGATTTATGCAACTTAAATATTTTTGTGATAGTTTGTAGTTATGGAAAAGAAATTGACAAAGAGTTTGGAAACATATTTGCTTGCGATAGATTTTTTATTGGAGAATAAGAGTTCCATAATTGTAAAAGATATTGCGGATTATTTGCATATTGGCGGGGCTTCGACATCTGATGCGGTTAAAAAACTGAAAGAAAAAGGGTATGTGAATTATGAACCGTATGGAAATGTCACATTGACTTCGCTCGGTGAAAAAGCGGTGATAGTAAAGAAATACCGCCATAGTACGATAACAAAGTTTTTGAACAAGGTTTTGGATATTGATTTGAAAGCCGCCGAGATAAATTCTGATGCAATGGAATATTCCATGACGGATGATGTTTTGACAAGACTTGTAAATTTTATGGATTTTATGGAACAGTGTACCTGTAAAGAGCCAAAATGGGTAAAGAGTTGCAAATCAACTCTTGAAACCGGAGAATTGAGCGACAAATGCAAATCCTGCTCGGGCGGTTGCTGCTGCGGAAATAGGGATTAAATATTTAAAATTTATAAGCAAAAAATATATTTAGAGTTTTTATATACAATATAATAATTGAAATTTATCCTTTATAGTATAAAATTAAAACTATGGCGATTGACCCTATAAAAAACCAATTCAGTTTATACGAACAATTTAAACTTGTACCCAAAAATAATAATACCAGAGCCAAAAACAGGCGAAGTTCCGCCTATGAACACGAAATCAAAACATCTGACAAAATTCAGGCAGGAGTTGGTTCTGTTCTTGGTACACTTATTGCACTTGGTATTTTAATGAAAAAACAAAAAATTAAAAATCCGTTTAAATTGAATTACGGTTTACAAGAGATGATTACTATGTCAGCATTATCCGTTGCGGGAGGTGTATCTGCCGGTATGATAGGTGATACAAAAGAAGCGCGAAAAAATAAATTTAAAGAAGGTGTCTTTCAGTTTATGAACGGTTCTGTTCCTACCTGGATTGTATCGGGAGTCTTAAAACTGAGTGAATTAAGCAATAAATTTAACAATGTTCCGAGCAAAATCGGTTCGGTTATATTAGCTCTTTCTGTCGGAATGTACGGCACTGCAACCGTATCAAATTTATTGTTTGATCCTATGGATAAAAAACCCGACAGAAAACTTTCCCTAAAAGACTGTATCGCAAACATTGATGATGCAATAGGTGTTCTTGTTATGGCAAAAATTCCTATGGTGGATAAATTACATATAGAAACACTCTTACCCGCTATTTATGCTTACAGCGGTTACAGAGCAGGAAAAAGTAATTAAAGAAATTTTCTTTAAACTTTTATACTGCTTTCTTCCAAGTATTTTTCAAAAATTTCGACAGAATCCCCAACGAGTTCCACGCAAGGACGTTTTTTATAATATGTTTCCGTTCTTTCACTCGGTATCGGTGAAGTTGAACTTTCCACACCCTGCAAAAGTTCACGGCAAATAATACTGCCGTTTTGTTCTTTAAAACGTTTTGCAAGCTCCTGAATACGTTTGTAATGTTCACCTTTTTCTGTTGCAGAATCACTTGATGATGCAAACGCAAGTCCTGCCGCCATAAACATTCCGCTTACCGTTCCGCAAACCTCGCGCATTCTTCCCATACCGCCTCCGAAAGATGAGGCGATTTTCATTGCGGTATCAAAATCAAGGCCCAATTCTTCGCAAAAAACTCCCAAAACCGCTTGAGAACAGTTGTAACCCGATTTAAACAATTCTTTTGCTTTTTCTGATTTTTCACTCATAATTTTCTCCTAAACTTTTACAAGTCCTTCCGATTTAACATCTAAATCGTAGTCCAAAATCTTTGTGTCCGAAGTTTTTTCAACCCAAGATGTCTGAATATCGCAGACAGACGTGTCATCTTTCATAATCTTATGAACATAGGTATTTGGAATGTCTGTTTTGTAAGTTGAACATACCAAAACATCATTGAGAAAAGATTCTCTGTTGAATTTTATGTTTATGGTTTTGAGAGCATGCAATTTTCTAAATTCGTCCGTTGCTGTAGCTTCCGCAAGGTTGATATAACTTTTATTGTTTACGTGGTTGTTAAAATCCAAATCCGAAAGATTGTTTTTGTGAACTATTTCGCTAACCTTATCCAAAGCCTCGCAAAGAGTGAATTTTTTGTGTTCACCGAGGACAAGTTCGTTATCTGCTTTGAATTTTTCAGCAATTATATCGGTTTTTGCGGGTCGTTTCGATTCTGTATCAAGAATAAACCAACAGCCGTTACCTTTTGCAAAAACTTCACCTTTATAATAAAGTTTAAAATCGGTATAAATTTTGAGTTTTGTAATTTCGGAAATCCAAATTTCCGTTGTAATTTCTTCCGACCAAAACGGCAGATTTTCTTCAAATTCGACATTAAATTCCGACACTATCCAATAAAGATTTTTGGGGAAAAGGTCGTAAGCAGCCATTTTTTTTGTAGCGCAAAATCTTGCAAAAGCGTCTTGCAAATACATTATTGCGGAAATAGGTCTTAAACGGTATTCGTTTAAGTCCATGTTATCCAAAATTACGTTATAATTGTGCGAATATTTATCCATATCTCTGTTTATAATATCACAAAATATTTAAGATAGTGTTACTTTAATTGTTTTCACAAATATTTTTTATAATATGTGCAGGATTTCCTGCAACAACCGTATTGGCGGCAACCGATTTTGTAACAACGCTTCCTGCCCCTACTATTGCGTTATCTCCTATTGAAACACCCGGGAGAATTGTACAATTTGAACCCAACCATACATTTTTTCCGATTTTGACGGGTTTAGGTATCGAATCACATCTTTTTTGGGGTTCAAAACAGTGGTTCAAAGTTACTATTGTAACACCCGACCCTATCATTGTTCTGTCACCGATATCAATTCCGCCGTTATCTTGAAATTTGCAACAGGCATTAATAAATACTTTTTTGCCTAATTTAATATTTTTGCCAAACTCGGTATGAAAGGGGGGTATAATCAAACAACTTTCATCAATCTCGCTTGCAGTCAGCTTTGAAAAAAGTTCTCTCACTTTTTCGGGCGGATTATATTTATTATTCATTTCCATTGTAATTTTTAATGCTTCTTGTCCGTATTCATAAAACGACTGCAACAAATCAGACCCAAATATTAAATGAGTTCCTTTATTCATAAGTTGTCTGATTTCTTCAATGCTTAGAATTTTCTTGTCCATACTACTTATTTTACCCTAAATTTTTAATTAGGCAAAATTTTTAATATAAATCTGTCCGCAAATCCGCCGAACTCCAAAACGGAGTTCTCATCAATATTCATTTACGCCCGAAGAGATTGTCTTGACCTGTTCGCGTTAAACGTGCCTACGGTTGATTGCTGCATAATTTTCAATTATTCCGCAATCAAGCCTTCGCACTCCGCTCACAGGTCGCTCGAACTCCCGACAAGGCTCACGTCTTGTGGAGTTCTTCGAACTGCCACAAAACAGACTTGAGGGGACATAACGTATGTTATGTCCCCTCAAGTACGCCCGAAGAGATTCGAACTCCCGACCTTTTGGTTCGTAGCCAAACACTCTATCCAACTGAGCTACGGGCGCATACGCTTTTCGCAATTTCTATATTATTCCAAAAAGATTTTTTTTCAAGTCCCATAAAAAATTTTCTTCCGTTTAATAAATTCGTTACAATTTGATTGTAAAATCTAAATTCTGTATAATATTCTTGTATGAAAAATTTTATCAAAATTTTTATATTGTTTATTGCGTTTATATTCACATTTGCCCTAAAAGTGAATGCTGTCGAGTTATACAAAATTACCGATGCAAATTTTGACACCTCAAATTCATTAATTGTAATTTCCGCAAACGACACACAATCAGGCCATATTACAGAGAATATAAAATTGTATAAAATGGAGGGGAAATCCTACTTTGATATTGATTCGGCAATCATGACATTCCCGAAACAAGACTGGATTTTTAATTCAGGCCCGGTTAAAGAAATCAAAATCAATCAATTTTCAAACAACCCCTGCAAGGTTCGTGTCGTAATGTATTATGATAACGACTTTAATCCCGCAAATATTAAATTCTATCGAATTAAAAACAACATAATAATTAAACTCAAAAACAAAAACATTTGTGAAAATCCTTATTTTCAAAACACATATCGTGACGAACACTCATCTTCAAGCGATTTTTACGAATACATGACGGTCACAACCCCCGTTGCGCCCGCAAACGACAGTATAGTCGGGCAAATAAACAATGCCTTCAACACCCAGGCAGAACAGATTTTTGCAAAAAAAGAACTCAAACTTAACACAAGATATTATCTGAACAATATTTCAACAAGGCAAAACAGTGTATTGATAAACGGTTTTGGCGCAGTAACAATCGAACGTCCGATGCTTTTGCAAAACCCGTCAAGAATTGTTTACGATTTGCCAAACACGCTTGTTGATACAAAATTACGCAACAAAGAATTTCGCATTAATGAAAACGAAACCGTAAAAATAGGTCAATTTTCCGTAAACAAAGCGCGAATTGTAATCTACACAGATGATATCGGGGATTATATCCCGATATATTCAAGCGACAACCAGTCTTTGATTATCGCAAATTATAACAAAATCAACAATTCCACCCTGTTTAATTCGTCAAGCAATATTGTCGGGTATTCAAAAGGTAAAGAAGATTCTCTAACCGAAACAATGACTTTAAATTTTGATGCTCCGATAGTTCACGGGCTTGACAGATATAATGACAAATTGATTTTGTATCTTTATAATGTTTCAAAATACAATGAAACAACCTTTAATACGACTTTTCAAGATACTTTTTTTGAAAAGGCAACTGTTTCTCTGATGCCGAAAATCGGTTTAAAACTTACAATTCCGCTTGCTCAAGATGCAATGGTAAATACCTTTCTCGGTGCAGACGGCAGAAGTTTGAAAGTCAAAATAAAACAGGTAAAAACAAAAATTCAAATCCCTTCTCCGACAATAATTACCCCCGTCAAAAAAACGTCAAACAAACAGAGTATTGTGCTTGATGCGGGGCATGGCGGTTCTGATACGGGTGCAATAGGAGGAGGAATTAACGAAAAAGATATAACGCTTGATGTGACAAAACGTGTTGAAAAACTTCTTCTTCAAAAGGGTTATGATGTCAAAATGACAAGGGTTGACGATACTTATGTATCGTTGCAGGACAGAGTTGCGATAAGCGAAGCCCATGAACCCGATATTTTTGTCAGTATCCACGTAAATTCAAGCGTAAGACCCGAAATTACGGGGGTTGAAACACATTATTATCATCAGGAAAGTTTACAGCTTGCACAGACCGTTCATTCGTCTTTTGCAAGTGCGGTTCAATCGCCAAATCGCGGATTGTTTAAATCTAAATTTTATGTTATAAATCATACTACATCACCCGCAATCCTTGTTGAAATAGGATTTATTTCAAACGCAGGCGAGAGAGCTCAGCTTACGGGTGAAGCAAGAAAAGAGGCTACGGCTCAGTCAATAGCAAATGGAATACAAAAATACTTACAACAATATAAATAAAAATCCGATTGCGTTTTTTGATTCGGGTGTTGGCGGTCTGACGGTTATGAATAAAGTCGTTAAACTGTTGCCGAATGAAAATCGTCTGTATTTTGGCGATACAAAAAATATGCCCTATGGTGAAAAAACGGAAGAACAACTTTTGCAATATGCGGACGAAATTTTCAGATTTTTTGAACGTCATAATGCAAAAGCAGTTATAATGGCTTGTAATACGACTTCTGCCGTTACGTACGAAAAGCTGAAAAACAATTACAATTTTAAAATTTATCCGATAATTCAATCAGTTTGTCCCGTTTTGGCAAATTCGGGTATAAAGAGGCTTTGTGTAATTGCGACTCCCGCAACAATCAATTCTCACGCATATTCTAAAGAAATTTCAAAATACAATTCGGAAATGGAGATTTTTGAAATTTCCGCACCGAATTGGGTCAGAATTGTGGAAGAACACAGGATAAATCAACCGCAAAGTATTTTGCAGGTTCAGGAGATTTTGGAAGAAGTCGAAAAATTTTCGCCCGACAAAATCGTTTTGGCTTGCACTCATTATCCTTATTTGATGAATGTTTTGAAGAAATTTGCACCTCAAGAAAAATTTATTGATCCCGCAGAATATTTCGCGCAAATTATTAAAGATGATTTGACAAAAAACAATCTTCTTAATGACAAATTTGAATACGAAAAATTTTATGTAAGCTCAAATCCTCAGAATTTTGTTGAAGCCTCAAAAATGTTTTATAATGTGTCAAAACTTCCCGAACTGATTAGTTTCAAACAATCTTCATAAGTATCAACTACGGTTATTTTCGGGCTGATTTTTTCGGGGGTGACGTTCAGTGTTGTTTGATTTTCTTTTGCGGCAAAAATTTTTATATTACGTTTCAGAGCCTCAAATACGGGGGTTGAACCCAAACTGTCATAAGGCATTACGAGATAGTCAAGTTGGTTAATATTTATGCCTTGCGTTTTTGAAAACTGAGGAGCAATGCTTAATCCAAGCAATATGCAGGGCAAAAATGTCGGTGTTATGTATTCCGAGGCTGATTTTTCGTCAACCAAATCGGGATAGATTTGATAATCCTCAAAGGCGGGTGAGTGCGCACAGGGAATTTGCAATTCTTTTGATATATAATGCGAAATGATTGCCTCAACTCCGCCAACGGGGTCTGTTCCTTCACCGTTTGCGTAATTCGGATTATCTTCAAAAGAATCTTCAAAAAGACAAACCAAAGCGATTGCATTACAGCCTCTTTTAATAAGTTTTTTTGAGGCGGTGAGAAGGGCTTCGGGATTTTTGACACTGCCTGTCGAAATTCCGTTTTCTTCCATACAAAATTCTACTCCGACACTTTGTTCGGTTATTTCGTATTCACTTGCATCTGTACCGTATACACATTTTACGGCATTCATTGTGTTTATGTGTACGTTTAATACGTCTTTTGGGATTGCTTTATCAAAAACTATGCCGATTTTATTTGAAACGGAAGGTATAAGGTTTAAATTTCCTTTGAAAAATTCATCAAGAGAGTAGCCTTCGACATAAAACATATTTTCATTAATCCCCGAAAATCCGCCTGCATTGACGACATTGGGGTTAACCAAGAGTTTTGAAATTTTTGAAAATTTTCTTGCATAAGCTGATGCGTCACCCGCATAACCGCCTATTGAAGCACCGACACCTGTCGGCACTATGAATGCACCGAATTTTTCTCCGTTTTTAAGCATACAATAATTATATAATAAAAAAAGCGGTTCAATGAACCGCTTAAACTTATTGTGAAACTCCGCCGTATGAGAAATCGCTCTTGATGTTTGTTTGAAGGAGTTTTGTCCAGGTGCTTTCAAACGTATTAACTTCGTTCAGTTGGGTTTCAAGATTGTTTTTTTGAAGTTCGAGTTCTTGTTCCCAAGAGTTGAGGTTTGCGAGTGCGAGTTCGTGTTCCTGTTCGGCTTGTTCGGTGAGAATTTCGTAGGTTTCGGAATCGCTTTCATAATATTCGTAATAAATACCGTTAACAACTTCGTTATATTTAGCCTGTTCTTCCGCAACCTGTTTTGATGAGTTCAGCATATTCATCATCGTTGCGGAAAGTTTATCGTTAATTAACGATTTTTGCTTTGTGTACATTAACAATGTTTCGTGAATGTTAGAAATTGCCATCTCTCTCGTCCTCTCTTGTACTTATATAAACAATTTTGCAAAATCCCGATTTCACGACTTGTTATTTTTGTTACATTTGTTAACAATTATGATTAAAGCAGCTAAGAAGTTGAGAAGTTAGGCGGCTAAGTGATTAAGAGGAACAGAGGGCAGGTGATTTATATTAAATATTTCCCTCGCCCCAACGGGGAGAGGGTTAGGGTGAGGGGTTCAGAGACATAGAAGATTAGAAGAACAGAGGAATAGCTTATTTCGTGAGCTTTGCTCACCAAAACTGTCATGCTGAACGTCGGATTGACCTCCGTGTTTCAGCATCTTGCCACAGTGGCTCACATGTATCGGTTGCAAGATTCCGAAACAAGTTCGGAATGACGTAACAAATTCGGGTTAGGGGTATCAAAAACGGCACCAAGAAATCTCAATGCCGTTTATTTCCCGATAAGTACTTATCACACTTACCTTACTTATCGTACTTTTGTCTATACCTCCATACCTCTATACCTCCATACCTCTTTTTG
>CADBNI010000083.1 GCA_902795965.1 uncultured bacterium | reverse complement strand
TTTACCGTTTAAATCAACATATACTTCACAAAATGTGCCTCTCGGATAAAAGCCGATGACACTGCCGTTAGCCAAAACCATACCATATGTATAGTTTTTTGATGCAGGAAAATATGAATTATCTGCAACACCGTTTGGTCTTATGTATTCATCTGCCCAACAGTCATTTGACAGATATTTACATTCTTTTGCAACTTTTAGAAACGGCTTTAAGTATTGTTTAAAAAATGTTTTTCCATAGGTATATGTACCTGCATACCAGCCGGGCGACGGTATATCCCAAGTTTCCAAAAGTCCGTTTTCGGTTTCCGACAAGCGAACTGCTTGATACAATATGCTATATGTTTCTTTTAGTCGATTTACCGTTTCGTGCTTTTGAAAATTTGTAATCAGTGTCGGCATGGTGACTGCCGCAACGACTCCGATTATGCCAAGAGTGATAAGGACTTCAGCAAGTGTAAAACCTTTAGCTTTATTCATAATAAACTCCTTTACATTACTCTATAAAAATACCTGTTTTTACATATTCATGTATATTATTACACACTACTTACCCAAAGTCAAGACTTATGTGTATATTTTTATTAAAGGTTGAATTTATGAGTGTTAAAGAAGATGTAAAATTTTTACTGGCAAAAGAAGCTATGACCATGAAAAGTCTTGCCGAAAAAATGAAAGAAAAGTCGGGCTACCCTTATAACTTGAAAGTCATTTCAGACAAGTTGGCAAGAAGAACATTAAAATACGAAGAATTTCGTTTAATTCTTGACATCTTGGGATACGACATTGACTATAAAAAGCGATTGAATTGACATAACCGTTTTTGTTGTATACTTAGGAAAAAAGGAGTGAAATATGTTAGCAAATTTAAAACGTTACGGTGAAGAATTTAAGACATTCGCTATGAGAGGGAATGTAATCGACATGGCTGTCGGTATCATTATAGGTGCAGCTTTCGGAAAAATAGTTGATTCTCTTGTTAATGACATCATTATGCCGCCTCTCGGCTGGATTTTGGGAAGGGTTGATTTTTCAAAACTTTTCCTTGTATTGCCTTTGGACGGAAAATTTCAGCATTTTGATTCTTTGGATGCGGCAAAGGCAGCAGGCGCGGTTACTATAAACTACGGAGTATTTATTAACACATTAATCAGCTTTGTATTGGTTGCTTTTGCGGTATTTTTACTTATCAAAGGTATTAACAAATTGAGAGCCGACAAAAAACAAAGTGATGATGATGCGGCTCCCGCAACAAAAGAATGCCCTCATTGCTTCACAACAATCGACATAAGAGCTACAAAATGTCCGAATTGTACGGCAGATATCCAATAAAAAAAGCCTCATCAGAGGCTTTTTTTATATCTGTTTTTTAAAGTAACCGTAATCCGTCATAATCCTTGATACAAATCCTTTTGCGTGATTAGGAACGGTATAGTTGCACCGTTTTATTGCATCAGGTCCCGTATTATATGCCGCAACCGCAAGCTCCATTGAGCCAAATCTTTTATACATGGATTGATAGTAAATTATTCCGCCCTTTACGTTATCTTCAAGTTTGTAAGGGTCTAAACCCATATTTCTTGCAGTAGAAGGTAAAAGCTGAAACACCCCCACAGTTCCGCTTGCCCCTTTGGCATTCTGCCTAAAACCCGATTCGGTTTTTGCTATACTGAGCATAATTGCGGGATCAACACCCATTGATACGGATTGCTTTATTATAGTCTGTTTTATTGTCTCAACACTCTCGGCAAATGCCGAAGATACGGAAAAGCACAATATTAAAACCGCTAAAAGAACCTTAAAAATATTTTTCAAATTATAACCCTTTTTGTCTTTACGTTTTTATCATAACACAAACACAAAAACCTGTCGGGTAATCTTTAAGGACTATTTTGTTCTGCGTTTTGCCGGAAGTTTGCCGTATTTTTCAACCATTTCATCAAACATTGCATCATAATATGCTTTTTTATCCGCAGATTTGAAAGTTTTATCCTTAGCTTTCATTTTTGCGGTTTCGGCTTCGGCTTTTTTGACGGTTGCAATAATGTCTTTGACCTCAAAAATTCTTTTGCCTTCGGCATCAGTTTGTTTAAGCATATAATTAACTAATTTTCTGTTTTTGCCGTTAATAAGTTTGTAAAGCGTTACCGCATCGGAGTTTGACGAGCGTGAATGTTTCTTACCCGCAAGCCTGTCAGCTTTCCTTGTTTCTTTTATTGATTCAAATATGTCAGGTAAAACTTTCAAACGCATTTTTGTAGCATTTTGTAAGTATTCTGCTTTTTGTTTATCGACAACCGATTTTTTCAATGACTTGTTGATTGTGTCATTTACGTCAGATATAACTTTGAATTTTTTAACTGCAGGTAATTCTTTCAACTTGCGAGCAAGTACCAAAGATCGCTCGGGAGCGATTGAAGCAACAATCGGTTGTTCTTGCTCAACGAGCGATTGCTCAATATGTTCAACGACCGGTTGTTCAATAATTGGTTCTTCTATCTGCGGTTTAATAGCTTTAGTTTTTATATCTGCAACTTTTTCTGTTTTAATTTCTTGAACAGGAACGATATCGTAATCAGCTTTAATGGGACTGTATTCTCCATCTGCAACGCGATTATACCTGTATTCATTATAACGATTTTGAATTTGTTTTATTATTTTTGAAAATTTTCCTTCTTTTTCGATAAATTTATAATGCTCCATATCTTTTCTTTTATGTCGCATGGCTCTCGTTTCAAAAGTCGGATCGGTCAAACCTTTGGAAAGAGCATAGTCCAATTCACTCGCATCTGCCTTATTCATAATTCTTGCAAAATTATCAAAAAAGATGTTAAGTTTTTTTGCGCCATAAGTATCAATTAAGTTATTTATTTGATCAAAAGATTCGAAACCGATATTACCCTGAGTAGTTTTTTCAAGGAACTGTCTTACGTTTTTATCATTGTCCGCTCTGTCAAACAACTGATACATCCGTGCAATTTCAGGCTGAACTAAGTCATTACCTTTACTGTCAACTTTGGGAGAATATTTCAGAGCGTTAAGTAAACTAACCCTTATACCAATATTATCTTTATTAGCTGACTTATACATTTCCATTACATTTTTACTGTTAATTTCAGGTATAACGGAAACATCTTTATGTGCATAATAATTGTTAATAAATGCATCCAAAAATTCAACACCTTCTCTTGAATAGTTTTGTTCAAGAGCTTCTTGTGTAATATGCGGATTTCTTTCTAAGTATTTTCTGTTATTATGAATTAGTTTTGTAACACTGTATTTTATATCAAAATCGCGCCTGTTAAATTTACCTGACGCAATCAGATTATTTAGTTCTTCAACAGCTTTCGGATTATCCAAATTCAATTTTAAATACGAAACATATTTGCCGGGGTGTTTTTCAAATTCTTCAAAATAAGGTGATTGAAGCATTTCCTTTACGATATGTGCAGTATCGGGTTTATCTTTCAATACGTCACTGTGTAGTCTTTGAATAAATTTTAAAGACTTTTTATCTTTTGCCAATTCAAATATTTCTTTTAATTCTTTAAATGAACCGCGAACATCATGCACAACACCAAAATGTTCTTGAAGCGGTTTTTTTACCATATTAAATATATCAAAGATATTTGTTATATTTTCTCTATCTTCGGGCTTAATATAAAAATTTAACCGATTATATTTTTCCGCCAATAAACGGAATAATGAAATTCTTTTTTTAGCTGCATCTTGGATTGTGTTTTGTACATGCGATGTATTATCATTTAAAAGCATCGCTATGCCGTCACTAATACTTTCAAGTTTTTTAGGTGAATATGTTCTCGCAAATAAATTGTGTTCAAATGTTATCTGTCTGTTAGGGTAATAATTTTTTTGTAAATTAGCATTTATAATTTTCATGATTTTTTCTCCAATGTTAAAAAACGCGTAAAAAAATTTTTTGCGTTTTTTTGGTGTAAAATTTACACATATTAACATAACTATAATACACAAAAACTAAAACAAAAAAAAACTCCGTCTAATGACGGAGTTGGAATTCTTTTTTCATAATTCCTCGTAAGTGTGAAGTGTAGTGTGCAATAAAACGCTTTTTTGATTCCTCGTTTTATGCTTTTCCTCGTGTCATATATATAAAAAAATTTTTGTATATAAAATTGCTATATTGAGAATATCATTTTTATATTTTGTTACATTACTTAATAATATATGATTAAATAATGCGAAGGATGCTGAAAATTGTTATAATGGGTTTAGGAGATTTGTATGAAAATTTTGATTTCTAATGATGACGGTATTGCGGCAAACGGAATAAGATGTTTGTCTGAGGTTTTGTCGCAGGAACATGAAGTATATGTAATTGCGCCCGATCATGAACGCAGTGCGGCAGGACATTCACTCACCTTGCACACACCAATAAGAGTTGAAGAAGTTGAAGCATATTACAACGTAAAAAGAGCATGGGTTACGACAGGTACTCCCGGAGATTGCGTAAAAATAGGTATAAACGCAATATTATCAAAAGATGAACAACCGGATCTTGTTATTTCGGGGATTAACCACGGTCCGAATTTGGGGGCGGATATTTTATATTCGGGAACGGTCAGCTGTGCAATGGAAGGTGCAATGTTAGGTGTTCCGAGTATTGCGATGTCATTGGCAAGCCTTCAATACAACATTGAAGATTTCAGATTTGCGGCAAAATTTGTTAAAGCATTGATTCCTAAACTTTCGCAATTCAACTTTCCTAAAAAGAGTCTGCTTAATGTAAATGTGCCTGCTCTTGCGGAAGAAGACATTGCAGGTGTTGCAATAACCGAACTTGGCAGAAAAATGTTTACGGACAGTTACGAAAAACGCATTGATCCGCGCGGAAAAGTTTACTATTGGATGGCGGGAGAACTTATAACCGAACCCGTTGATGCAAAAACCGACATTGCGGCTGTCAGAAACAACAAAATTTCTATCACGCCCGTAACTTATGAAATGACTAACGAAAACACAATGTCAGATTTGGAAAATGTTCTTTGCAAAGACGATTTGTGCAACTGGTTATAAATTATTCGCTTATAATTCTTGCGGGATAATTGTTGCGCAAAAGTTCGTTAACCATAGTCTGCGCTTTTTCTCTTGAAGAATAAGAGCCGACTTGTATTGTGTACGCACCGCCTATACTTCTGACAAAAGGCGAAATATTCAATCCCGATTCCGCAATTATACCTTTTGCAACTTCCGCCTGTTCTTTGGTTGAATAGTATCCTACAACGACTTTTGATACGGAATTTGTTTCGGCGGGATTTATTCTCGGAGCGGGAGAGGCAGTTTCTTCGGGTTTCGGATTGGCTTCTCTTTCTGAGTTCAAAGTAATTTCTTCTTCGTTATTTTTTTGCTCGGGAATAACAACTTTTTCATCAAGTTCCGGAGAAAACATTTCATCTTCTTTGTTTTTGTCACCGTCCTCAGCTTGGAGAAGTTTTAATCTTTCATCAATGTTACCTTTGTCAATCCCGACAGTTTCTGACGATACGTTTTCATCTTCGCCGATTGAAACATCAACTTCAGGCGAAATTTGCTTTGCAATACCTAAAAACAAAAGCAAAAGCAAGAAAAAAGCCGAGGCAAAAATCGCAATATTATCGGTAGATTTTTTACCTGATTTTTTTTGATATTCTTCGTAACTTATGCGTGAAGGTTTGTTTTGTTCGTCCATTATACACCTCTGACCTTTGTTGATGCCATAATTATATCATTAATTTCTTCGGAATATTTTTGCATAACTTCTTTTGCAAAATTTTCAATATCTTTAATACCCAATTCGCTTGTCAAACCGCTTGCTTTTACGGGAGCTCCTTCGGACAAAATATTAACTCCCGTATGTATAAGAACTGATGTAGCTGATTTTGTAGCTATTGAAACGGTAAGTTTTTTACCTTCAAAGAACAAATCATCTCCGTTTCGGGTTATTTTAAATCCGCGTTTTTCAAGAGCCTCTTTTATTATGCAAATCAAAAGTCTTTGCCTGAAAACACCTTCAACAAGTCCGACATTAAACTGTTCGGAAATAAAACTCAGCATTGACTTGCTGTAAATCGGTTCGTTATTAATAACATCCTCAATATCAACCATTTCGGTTAATTTTACCTCGCATTCACCGATAAAAGCCACCGCTGCATCTCCCTGAATTTTGAAATTCTTATAAATCCAGTGAGGACAAAGCTGCCAACCTTCGTATTTTATGTTTTCATTTATCAAAAGAGTTTTCAAAACAGTTCCCTTATATATCGTGTGTCATTGTTTGCGATTAATGCATTTTTTAATCTTTGACAGGATTCACATTTTCCGCAATGTTTTTCACCGTCTGCATAGCAACTGTGAACAAGCTGCAAAGGAATATCGTTGTCCAAAGCCGATTTTACTATATCATTTTTGTCATAATTTATCAAGGGGGCAATAACTTTCGGGTGTTTTCGTGTGGAAAATTCA
This sequence comes from uncultured bacterium, assembly GCA_902795965.1. Taxonomy (GTDB): domain Bacteria; phylum Cyanobacteriota; class Vampirovibrionia; order Gastranaerophilales; family Gastranaerophilaceae; genus Stercorousia. The sequence goes on along the minus strand of CADBNI010000083.1, from coordinate 10,136 downwards.
AATTCCGAATTTACCGACATTATAAATTCCTCCGAATTATCGGGAAAAGTTTTTCCCTCCTCTTTGTTTGCACCGATTACAATATAGTCAAAATTTTCACCGTCTGCAAACGCTCCCGCAATATTTAAAAACAGACCGTTTCTGTTCGGAACCCAAACGTTTTTTGCCGAATTTTCATCAATCTCAAAAGGAAGTTCTTTATCCTCAACAAGTGCGGTATGAGTAATATTTTTCAACCAATCGAGCTTTATAATTTTATGTTCAATATTATAAAATTTACAGATTTCTTTTGAGGCCTGAATTTCGTATTGTGCTGATTTTTGTCCGTAATCAAATGTCAACGCAAGACAAATTCCGTATTTTTCTTTTGCAAGTCCCAAACTCACAAGCGAATCCAATCCCCCCGAAAGAAGAATAATTCCTCTACTCATCAGTATCCTCCTCGTATTCGGAAATCATTGAAACCGCCTCCATCTTTAAATTGTCCGAAAAATTTCCCGATACAACTTCATCTAAAATCTCACGACCGACAAGATTGTAAAGTGCTATAAGCGCATTTTTTTTGACTTCTTCATCTTCATCTTCGGTCAAACAAGTTCTGATAGTTTCAACCGCGCGAGGATTTTCGCTTTCCATAATAGCTTCAATCGCATTAATTCTGATTTGCGGGGATTCATCAACAAGAGAATTTTTCAACGCATTAAAAACCCTGTCGTTATTATCAATTCTTAATTTGCCGAGAGCCTCAATAATTCTTTCTTTCAAGAATGTAAACCTGTCCCAAATACCTTTTTGCGCTTCCAAAATTCCGACCAGAGGTTCTACCGCACTCAAATCCCCAAGCATCGCAAGGGCAGAAACCGCTGTTTCGCGAACATATACGGACTTTTCATTCTCGTCTTTTACAACCGCAATCAAAGGTGCAACCGCATATCTGTCGCCGATTCTTCCCAAAGCATCAGCACATGCCAGCCTTATTTTATAGTTTTCATCTTTGTTATTTAAGCAATACAAAAGCGGAGTAACTGCGGAAGTATCTTTGAGATTTGCAATCGCCTTTGCACACATCACTCTGACATTCACGTATTTTTCATCATTCGGAATGTTTTTCATCAAAAACAAATCCAAAAGCGGACTTAAAGAAGATTTATCCCTAAACCTGTCAACACACTGAATAAGCGTCATTAATATATCGGGGTTTTGCGAAAGCGACAGACAATAATTATAAATTTCAACAAGATTATCTTTTTCAAATCTTTCATCAAGCGCAAGTATTTTTTGAACGGCAGAGTTTACGTCTTGTAAATCATACAATCCGCATTCTTGTGCAATCGTTTTAAGATACTCGTTTTCCACACCAATACCCCGATATATTTTTACTATAAATATAAAAATTTTTCAAATAAAAAGAGGACCGAAGCCCTCTTTTTTACGCTTGTTGTGCATTTTCTTTAGCTTTTTTTCTTTCAAGATACATATCACAGAGTTTGTTAGCGGGTTTTGTAACCACAACGGGAACAAAGTATCTGTAAACAAATCCGAATACGATAATCGCTTTCAGCGGACTCATACCTTTTACTTTTGTTCTGAGAATTTTTGCATCATCTGCGCTTCTTGCCATTATTCGTTTATAAGATGCATTGGCTTTTACCATATCAAGCACGCCTTTGCTTTCTTTTAACTTAACTTTTTCACCGCGTTTCATAGCTTCCAACAACGGTTTGTTTGCTTTTGCGGCTTCTTCTTTTTGATTTCTGTAATTTTGATAAAAATCTTTATCGTTCAAAAGAATTCCCGCATATCTTGCGGTAACGTTATCCCACCAACCGGTCAGATATTTGTCAAGCATATAAGCACCGGCGGTCGAAAGGATTAACGTCAATCCCTGATTTACCGCAAGAGTTTTTTTGCGGTCGTTATCCATATCTTTGTTTGCAAGAGTTCTTTGCATATAAAGTCCGCTCGTAATGACCGAACCGGTTGTCATACTGTGCTGATAAAGTTTTTTACTGTGTTTGAAATGTTCGGCAAGTTTTTGCAACGGTTCAAATTCAAGAAGTCTTGAGGTTACGTTTTTTGCTACCGAACTTGTAAATTCATCATATTTCTTTTCAAATCCCGAGAAAAATCTCGAATCACTTGTCGCGCTTCTTACCGTTTCTTCGGCAATACGTGATGTATTTGCCTTAAATGCAGTTTTTTGATTGTTATAATTCAAAGGTGATACTGTCAAATTCATTATTTAACACCTCCTTTGAATGCCGAAAAAACAGGTTTTTCTATAAAATCCCTTGTATTATCAACATTATTCTGTTGAATATCCTGTATATTTTGTTTCGGTTTCTTTTTCTTTTCCATACCGAATACGTATTTCAAAATCGGCGGAATCAACGCGATAGTCAAAATTGCTCTCGGTACACCTATTACCCAGTCAGGTATCCATTTTATGAGAGTTTTTAACGCTCCGCGTTTTCCTTTCAAGTTTTTCAAAGTTTCTTTTTCAACTTCGGAGAGATTCTTTTTCTTCTTCAAAGAGTCGATTTTACTGTTTAAATCTTCAAACTTTTTACCGCCTTTCAAAATTCGGTTTCCGTTTTCATCGGTTTCAAAAAGTTTTTTAATAGATTCATCAAACGGACTTGTCGCGATTGTCGAAATTATAAAACCGATAATACCTGATGCAACAGCATGACCCGATGCGTAAATTTTGTCATCTTTGTCTTTGTCACCGGGAAGTGCCATAATGGTTGCGGGTCTTAGCATACCTGCAAGAACAAGAGCTATCAGTGCGCTTGTTGCAACATTGTGTTCTTCGGAATATTTTGTAAATTTTCCAAACCACTTTGACGATAGGATTTTATCCATAAAACTTACGGCAGCTTCACTCTTTCCCGTAAAACTGCCGTAATATCCTGTATTATATCCTCTATTTTGCACACCCGTAGTCATTCGCTCTCTGTGAGTTTCCGAACGGAACCCGGAGCCGCCCTGCTTGAGGGTAATATCACGTTGTATTGAGTTTATTTTCATCTTTTCACCAAAAAATATATCTTCTACGATTATTTTAAAACAAAGGAAAATAATTTTTGCTACATGATTTAGAAAAGTTTACAAATAAATTTACAATCGTCAAAAGCACTGTTATATCAATATTTTACAAAACTGCCTATATTCTTTTCAAGAGAAATTGCGGTTTTTGTTTTAGCCAATCCGCCTTGAGAACTTTCTTTCAACAACGGTGACATTAGTTTTCCCGTTTGTTCCATTGCATCAACGACTTCATCTGCGGGAATTTTTGAGATTATATCGGCCATTGCAAGCTCGGATGCCGTTACGGCATGGATTGCAAGGAAAGGATTTCTTTTTACGCAAGGGATTTCCACAAGCCCGCAAACGGGATCACAGGTCAATCCCAAAATATTTTTAAGAGCGAGTGTCGAAGCATTAATAATTTGTTTAACATTACCGCCTCTCATTTGAGTCAAAGCTGCAGATGCCATAGCAGATGCAACCCCGCATTCTGCCTGACAGCCTCCGACAGCACCCGCAAGTGCCATCTTTTCGGAAACAAGTTTACCGATTTCACCCGCAGTAATCAAGGCGTTAATCATATCTGTTTCGGATATATTAAATTCTTCCGCATAAGCAATCAAAACAGCGGGAACAATTCCGCATGAACCCGCAGTCGGGCAGGCAACAATTTTTCCCATTCTCAAGTTTTGTTCGCTTGTTGCAAGAGCATAAGTCATAATTTTTTGTGCAACACAGCCCAAAACCGAAGTTGATTTTTCATAACGTTTTTGCAGTTTATCACAATCGTTTCCGCTAAAACCGCTCGGTGAAAGCTCGGTACTTTTCAAACCCGTTTTTATAGCCTCAACCATTGCATCAAGACTTTTCTTCGCCTGAAGTCTTATTTGATATTCACTGTACTCACCTTGCGAAACCTCATAATCCAAAGCTACTTCATAAATCCGTTTGTTATTTTCTTTGCAGGCAAGATACAACTGCCTGAATGTATTAATATTATCCATTTTAACTTTCCAACTTTTTGATATATCTTACGACATACATATCAGAGAAGTTTGTCAAAACATTCAGACAATTTTTCGACAAATCCCCGTCTATACAAATACACATGGAAGCATCACGTCCTTTAGCACTTCTGTCGCAGTGCAAAGACGCAATATTAACATTATCTTCCTGAATCAGCCCCGTAACCTTTGAGATTACCCCCGGAACATCTTTATATACCGTAAACACAGTGTTGTATTTACCGTCAAGTTTTGTTTGAAAATCATTAATTTTTGTAAGTTCAATTTCACCCGCGCCGACGGAATTGCCCGAGATTTTCATATTCAATTCTCCTTCAAAGACAAAATCAACGGCATTCGGATGACGATTAAAATCTTCCAAAAATTCAAATTCATAGTTTAAACTTTTTGCCTCGGGAGTTTCAAATACGGTTTTTATCCTTTCATCATCAACGGAAAAGCCCAAAATTCCCGCCAAAAGTCCTTTATCCGTACCATGCCCGAGTCCTGTCCTGGCATAAGAATTATAGAGTTTAAAAGTAATTTTATGCGGAACGGTATTATAAACATTTTTGGCAAGAAGTCCCAATCTGACCGCCCCTGCGGTATGAGAACTTGAAGGTCCCGCCATTATCGGAGATATTATATCTATAATTGATGATTTGTGCATAGCTTTATTATACCGCCTCATTAAATATTGTAAACATTTTATAAAAAAATAGCAAAAATTTTAACCGTTAAATTTTTATATATATGTGAAGGAAAAAGGTGTGTTATATGTTTAGTGAAGAATTTATGAAGTATTTGATTAATTACCAAAAGTCGGAATTTGCTCCCGAAAACTCTCAAAAGGAAATTCGTTTTAATGACAAAGGCTCGGGAAAACTTGCCGAAATATTTGTTACTTTGAATAAATAATAAAATAATTCTTATATTTAATAATTTTAAATATAACCGACCTTTGACCGAGCGAACAATCAATGTTTGCGGCATGTTAACAAGGCGGAATTTGTCTGAACGGTAAAATCGGACAGATTCTGAAACAAGTTCAGAATGACACTTAGTGAGTTATTCCGCCTCGGATGGAGCAACTACATTGATGTGAGCAAGGGAGCAGGTCGGATTTGTTTAAAATTATTAAATTAATAAAATTCTTACGCTTTTATCATTTCGTCAAATACGGTTCTGTTTGTGAAATTTACATCTTTGAGCATTGTAGAATTTTTTGCGGGAACTTCGTAAGATTTTATGGAACGTTTACCTGTCAAGCGTTTCATAAAGTTGAAATAAGATTTTTTCAAACCTGTCGCATTATTCTGTTTATTTTCAATTTCTATCAAACCTTGACGGGAATGAGTTCCGACGGGAACTCCGACTGAAGTTCTTGTAAGCCACTCACCCATTGTCGTATTCGTCAGTGTAATCCAGCTCATTCCAAACAACGATCTGTTATACTGACTTCTAAAGGTACTGTTAAACAAATCAATCAACAATGTCTGATAGAACAATCTTGAACCTTCTTGTACAAATCTTTCCTTAAACTTGGTTTTTGCACCCTCAACATCATTACCGTTGGATTTGAGCATTACCATATTATAGTTATCGGTCATCAGGAACCAAATTGTTGCTATCGTTGCGGCGGTTTTTGCAAGATTTGAAAGGTCACTGTTGGAAATATTTGACATTGTTTCAACATTAAAGCCTTTTAAAATATTATCTTTTACATATGTCTGAAATTTTTGCGGAGAAAGATTTTTACGTTTTGCCTCTTTACCTATATTTTCAATACTTTTGGCAAGAGAAGAAATATCCGAAACCCTGTTGACAAACTGTTGTTCCGCGTTTGAAAGTTTTGCATCTTTTGCAACCTTGCCTTTTGAAACTTTTTCAACAAATTTTTCCAACTCCGAGACTTTTACGGATTTGTTTTCCTTAGCGAAATTATCTATAATTGTTTTCAATGCAGCTTTATCGGAAATTTCAAACGAAAGCGATTTCGGTTTCTTGACAAACACATTAACAACCTTCATCACAAGATTGTAAGGCAAAGTAACCGTATTCCACGCAAATTTGAAAGGCGCAATAACAAAATTTACCAACGGCTTAACTTTCTTACCTTTTGTTCCGAGGCTTATAAATTCACCGTTTTCGGCATTTTTTGCAATTTGAGTGTATTTAGTTGCCAAATCACCAAAACCGTTATCTTTAAGAGTTTTGATAATTTTATCAAATTCATTTTTTGAAATTTTGTAATCCGCGGTTTCTGTCATGTTTTTATACTGTTTTTTGAAAAATCCCGAAAACGCTTTCCACTGTTTTTCAACTTCGGGAACTTTTCTCAACGCTTTTACACCAAATCCGCTCGCAATAACCAAAGCTGAAGCCTTCATAATCGTATCAAAAGACAAAAGCGGTTTTTGCTGTTTATCGGTTTCCGTTTTAGCTTTATCCGATGCCTCAAAAGATATCTCGGGCTTGATTTCCGCTTCGGGAGCGTTGTTCAATTTATTTTCCGCTCTTGCCTGCTCGGGTGTCAGTCTTGTAATATGTTTGCCGTTGATAAGTCTTGAGAAGGCTTCCGTTACAAGCGTTGTTGCGCCCGTCATCATAAAGATACCCAATGCGGAGTTGTTAATGTATTTTTGCAAAGCTCCAAGGGTAATCAACGTAATATATGCATTGAAACCTATACGTGCAGCCTCTTGTTTAAATCTTGTTTTTTGTTCTTTTTTAGCGGCTTTTTCGTCGTCGTCCATCATTCTCGAAAGGTTATACGCATCATTTGCAAGAAATATTGCGGGCGGCAATCCCGAAACGAGTCTGTTTAAAGAACGTTCGTGCTTTGTATCGTAGTTGCCCGTTTTTTCATCAAACATTTTTACCGATTGTCTGAACATTTTAGATGCGATATCAGCATCGGATTTACCTTTCAAATTTTTTGACATTTCAAAAAGCCCGCGCAAAGAATTTACTTGAGCATCAACTTTGGAACGCTGTCTTATACCTTTAAAAACAGGTTTGTCCAAAGTCGTTTTTGACCAACTTTTGAGTGGCTTAATTTTACCCAGCAATACAACCGTACCGTTCACGATATCGGCAGGCAGAATTTTAAAAGGATATACAAGCCCGTCCCAAATCAGTTGAGGAATAGTTTTTTTGTAAAAAGTTATTTTGTCACCGTCAAATTTTACGGATTTTTTGGTTAATTTTGAATCTTTAACATGTTTGAACAAACTTTCGACAATAGATTTATCAATCCCTGATTTTTCGTTAATAAATTTTGTAAACTCATTAATACTGTATTCACCCGCTTTTTTGTATGAAGGCGCAAATCTCAATGCAAGACCCGTTGCAGCCAAAACTCCAAAAGTTGCAATCAGCGGTTTGAGTTTATCTTCTTTTTTTTCATTTTTACCGCAAAAAGAAAGACCTCTAAAAGGTAAATCTTTCGGATTACTTTCTAAAGGTCTCTCAATATTTGGAGGATTTATTGAAGACATGAACTCGGAAGGAACATGCTGGGGGGATAGATATCCCATAGGCGATTTTCGTTTATGTAAGTACGTTATACTGCCTATTTGCATTTTTGTCCTTCCCGCATGCTATTTTCTTACAGAAAAAATCATTTGACAATACATGTAAAACAAAATATTTACATAATTTCACAAATATCAAATATACCAAAAGACCCGCAAAAGCGGGTCTTTTTTTCCAAATCTGCTTTACAAGCCCAAGATTAATTTGTTACTTATTGAAACCATGTTCAAATTATCAAAAATATTTTGTTGTATTTGCACCATGACATTGGCTCGTCCCGCCAAATCTTTCAGTTTTTCCTGATACTTGCTTACCTTATCAGCTATTGCGGGGTTTTGCACCAGATAATTCAGTCTTTCCGCAATATTTTCCAACATATTTTCAAGCGTATCTTTGTCCGAAACATTTGCACCAACTTGTTGCGCAAGTTCTTTGGCTTCAGAAACCAACTGTGCTCTTGTAGAATTACCTCCCTGTTGTTTACCTGAATTGTTTTGACTCTGCGCAGCCTCCGCCTGCGCGATTAAAATTTGTGCCTGAGATTCCGATTGAACGGTTGACGGATCTATTCCCAATGCCTCCAATCTTAGTTTTGTCGCAGGACTCAATTCCGTACATTTGTACGCAGACACCGCAGAAAATTGAGTGCTGTTCAAATAACTGATTGACGACATATCCCAAGTCCTTTCTGTATCGTATTTAATACTTTTTTTACAAAAGTCAATCGGTATATTTTTTATTACGGATTTTTTTGTAAAAACTTTAGGGATTTTTGCAATTTTTTACAAATTGAAACTTTTGTGATATTATTCTTATGCTATGAAAAGGTTTTTGCTTACGGGCTTGGTACTATCTTTATTTTCGGCACAGGTCTTTGCGTACGAAAAAATTGTACCCGAATACTTGAAACCCGAACAAACAAACAGTTATAAAGTCGTCAACGAAACACTTGAGCTTATTTTCCATAAGCTAAAGCCTGTTATAAAAACCAACAAATACCCTAAATATTATCACGATTTTACATTGATAAAAAACGACGGAACTCAAAGCAGTGCATATCATTACGTGCAATTTGACAAGACTGAACTTATTTATACCGTTGATACAAACGAATTAAAATACGTAGCTTTCAGACGTCCCGAACTGCAAAAATGCAGAATTTTATACGATTATCCGTCAGGGAAATTGCATGCGGTACAAATTTTTATATCAGACAATGAAAATTTTGTATTCGGAGCTGACGGAAAATACGTTGATTATACCCCTTATGTAAAAGAAGTTCGGGAAAAAGTTTTTAAGAATTGGAAAGTTCCTCCGCGCAAAGAAATTGACATTTTGGCTAAAGGTCAGAAAGATTTGTCTGTTCAATTAGCGGTAACAGTGGACAAAACAGGCAATATCAAAAAAATTATTACTCTTAAATCCTCAAAAATAAAACAGCTTGACGAAAACGCATCATCAACCGTCATATCGGCAGGACCTTTTAAACCCTTCCCCGAAAATTATTTCAATGACGAAATAATCATTGTTCTGAATTTTAATTTCAGTTTGTAGATTTTTTTTTGTAAGACACTAAAGAGTTAAAATCTGTTTCCAACGCCTCAAGCAACGCAAGAATTGTAAGCAAAGTCGGTGCCATTTCTGCTCGTTCGATTTTGCCGATATGAGTGGGATTTAGGTTCGCAATCATTGCGAGTTTTTCCATGGAATATCCCTTTATAAGCCGGGCAATTCTTAGATTTTTACCAAATTCAACGAGTTTCGGATACTTCATTAGTAAATGATATCATTTGACATACATATTTTTAATCATTATAATGATTTTTATAATCATGATAATGATTAATTTAAGGTTAAAAGTGATTAAAAAGGAGAAAATTATGTTTAAAAATTTTGGAATTACTTTGGAGAAAATCCAAGAGAACCAACTGGAGCAATCGCATAGTTTTGACGGTGAGTCAAACCTCACCCCACCCCTCTCCTATTCTTTAGGAGAGGGAGCAGTTGTTCGAGCAAAGCGAGTTACAACTGCGGGTGAGGTAAATAAACGTGCAGCGTTTACTTTAGCGGAAGTGCTAATCACCCTCGGCATAATCGGCGTCGTCGCCGCGGTCAGCATGCCTATTTTAATTCAAAATGTAAACGAACGAGTTAATGCGGAACGCGAGGCAAATATTGCTTTTAAAATTAACCAGGCAATGGAAAAAATGCGTGCGTTGGGACTTTTGAATGCAAGTTACGGTTCAACAGAGGCATTTGTAGATGAACTACAAAATCATTTGAAGATTGCAAAAAGATGTGATTCGGCGCATATCGCAGAATGTTGGCCTACGTCAAAAGTCATTGATACAAACGGCGAAGAATATGATGTATCAAAAGCAAAAACAGGAAAAGATTTGCAACTTGAAACAACAACAAACAATGTTGGTATTGTTTTGGCAGACGGGGCTGCATTAATTCTTAATTACAATCCCGAGGCAAAAACTTATGATGTCGGTGATGCTATAAAAGCATCAAAAGATGCGGTAGGCGGTAAATTTTATACAACAAATCTTACCGCAGGAC
>CADBNI010000082.1 GCA_902795965.1 uncultured bacterium | reverse complement strand
TAGAAATTCGGGTGAGGGGTTCAATCAGATGTATAGAGGGTTAGAGGTATGGCTTATATAGCTCACCAAAACTGTCATGCTGAATTTGACAAAGCGAACATTCGAGCTTGCGAGAATTGTGAGCCTGTCTGCCTTGTGCTGTTTCAGCATCTTGTCATTGTGGCTCACATGTATCTTTCCGTCACCCTGAACTTGTTTCAGGGTCTATCCGTTTTAATTAACATTGATAGATTCCGTGTCACGGAATGACGTAAAACAAACCTCTCCCATAAGAGGAGAGGTCTGTTATATCTTAGCTAACTTCTCAGCTGCTTAGCTGCCTTACTTACCGACACAGAGGACCTCGTCTTTGCCACTCTTGAAGTCGTCGCTCGATTTACCATTGACAAAGCTCACGCCCAGCGCGGCGTATAAACTGCTCTCTGACGACGAAAAAAACCAGCCGGTGGTAGGCATTCCCGGTTTGCCAACATAGCTTACAAGAGTATTTTTATCGGGCAAGGTCGCTTTCGATGCTGCACACGCTTTCTGTGCGCCTGCCCAATAGTCATTTGAATATCCTGACGGATATGAACCGCAATATTTGAAGTCATCACTGCTTGCATTGCTTCCCCTCGTACAATTTACAGGGTCGTATGATTGTATTTGAAATACACATTTTCCGTCAATATTTGTTCCTGCGCAACCCGTTCCGAATTTTGCTCCGTTGAAACTTCTTATGTCGTTCTTTTTGTCTGTTTGTTGTGAATTAGGTCCTTTTCTCCCGTTGACATCCGTTACGTAATAAAGTCCCGCAGTTAAATTTGTTGTATAAAATTTACCGCCTACTGCTTTTTCGTTTTTACTTGCTGATATCGGATCACCTACATCATAGGTTTTTGCCGCAGGGTTGTAATTAAGAATAATAGCAGCTCCGTCTGCCAAAACGATACCTACGTTATTTGTATCTGTATCTTTTTGCAAATCTTTTCCTGTTTTAGCATCTTTTACATCATATTCTTCACCGTTTGTGTCAATGACGGTAGATGTAGGCCAACATTCTGCAATATGCGCTGAATCACAACGTTTTGCAATTTTCAAATGGTTTTGAAGTTCATCTACAAATGCCTCTGTTGTGCCGTAACTTGCATTCAAAAGTCCCAACGCACGCATTTTTTCCATTGCCTGATTAATTTTAAAAGCAATGTTTGCCTCGCGTTCGGAGTTAACCCGCTCGTTGACATTTTGAATTAAAATCGGCATGCTCACTGCTGCAACGACTCCGATAATGCCGAGAGTGATTAAAACTTCCGCTAAAGTAAATCCTCTCTTTGTAAATCTTTTCATTAATAAACCTCCATGTTAATAACAATCAGCCATTATATATTTCTATTTTACACTATATAATGCCTTTTGTCAAGAATATTTTCCTAAATTACATTAAATAGTATCATTTAAGCATGGTCAACGAATGCAAATTAGAAGATAAAAACATTAGAGAACAAATTAAATACCTTGCCGCAATGCAAGGAATTACAATGCTAAAACTTAAAGAAGAAGTCAATAACAAATATAACAAACACGACAGTATAAGGAACCTGGGGAATAAACTCAGAAACAAAACCATTCGAGTTTCGGAACTCGTTGAGATATCAGACATATTAGGCTACGATATTTATTTACACAAAAGGTTGGTATGAGATTTTAAGGGATTCTTCGCTCCGCTCAGAATGACGGCACTATTTTTATGTAACATTATATTTACCAAAAATTTACTTTATCCTCAATTTCATACCCAATTTAACAATCGAATTTTGCCAATCAAACGGTAATTTTGAAAAACATTCCGCCATATATGCGTCAAAACCTATCGTATAAGAATCTTGAGGGTTTTTCTCATTTTCAATCTCTATTATTTTTTCGGCAACCTTAATCGCACTTAAACCCCTGTGACCGTTTCTGCGCGCATTGCTCATCATGTATTCCATCTCTTTTTCGTGTCCCTTACACTGAGATATCATACTCTTATTAAGCTCAACCGCCTTGCTCCACAAAGGTGTTGCAATTACTCCGGGCTTTATTGAAATAACCTTCAAACCCGATTCCAAGCTCATTGCATTGAACAAAATATCAAGTGCGCGTTTGGAAGCGCAATACGGAGCAATAAACGGAAATATCCCAAAACTTGCCATAGAACTTATATTTATAACCTTACCGCCTTTCAGCAACGGCATAAGTTTCTGCGTGAAATCAAGGTGCGAAAAAGTATTAACCTCAAACTGTTTCCTTACCCTATAAACGGGAATACTCTCCATAACTCCCGCAATGACACACCCCGCAACATTTATCAGCGTATCAATTTTTTGGGTTTTCGATTTTATAAAAGCTGCCGCCTGAGAAATCGAAACTATCCTTTCCATATCAATATAAAAAGGAATTACGTTCTCATACTGTTCCAACTCCTCAACACAACTTTCTTTTCGATAACCCGCAAACACGATATTATCTTTGGAAAGCATCTTCATCAATGCATTCCCTATTCCTGAAGTCGCGCCTGTTATAACATAAGTTTTTTTCATAATTATTAATCCTGCAAGTATGATTGGAACAAAGGCAAATATAGTGCCAATGCCAAAGTCAATACGATACTACCGATTACGATAAGCATTATCGGCTCAATCATCTTCGTCATAGTATCAATAATAGTATCTAATTTTTTATCAATAAACGCAGTTGCCTGCAAAAGCATATCACCCAAACGACCTGACTGTTCACCCGTCGCAATCATAAACAAAATCATCTTGGGCATAACGTTTGTCGATCTCAAAGCAACCGAAAGGTGCTGACCCTGTTGAACCTTCAACGTCGCCCCTTCAATCTTGGTTTTCAACGTATAATTTGTCAAAGTCAAATTTGCCAAATACAAACATTCAATAATCGGAACACCCGCGTCATAAGCAACCTGCATAACGGCAACAAAGTTTGCAAAGTTTGAAAACTGCATCAAATCCGACAAAAGAGGAATTTTCAAAACTATATCGTCAATTTTTCTCTTACTCGGCTGCCAACGCATAAGAAACGTCACAAATCCGACAAGCGAACCCAAAATAATCGGAACGAAGAACCAATATGTCTTTAGGAAAATACCCGCACTCATAAGAGCTGATGTAATCCAAGGAAGTTCCTTACCCATATTGTCAAACATTTCTTTAAATACGGGGAATACGAACATCAACATGACAAGCACAATTATTATTGCCAAACAAATAACGAACATCGGGTACATCAATGTTCCGATAACCTTACTTCTGATGTTTGCCTGTTTTGTCAAAAGTTCCAGCAAACGCAAAAGAGTTTTTTCCAATTCACCTGAATCTTCACCTGCTTTAACCAAACCGATATAAATCTGACCGAACTGATCGGGATATTTTGCGACTGTATCGGCAAAAGTAGCACCTTGCATAATTTGCCGCCTTAATTCTCTTGCAACCAATCTGACTTTTAATTTTGCAGCATCAGTTTCAATAAACATCAAAGATTCAATAATAGGAATACCTGATTGCGCAAGTATTTGCAAAGTCGAAGTAAAATCAATTCTGTCCTGCAAACCAAGCCTTGAAACTTTTCCACGCGTAATATTGAGAGCTTCTTCTTTTACACCTTCACCTTTTGTTTTTTCTTCATAAACTTTTGTCGGGATAAAACCTAATTTACGAATATTTTCACGTGCTTCACGCAAATCAGCAGCATCAATCTTACCTTTAACAATATCTTTATTATTTTTTAAAGCTATATAATTATATATCGCCATTTGTTCTCCTATTCGCTAACAACACCAAGTACCCTGACAAATTCTTCAATGGACGTTGCACCTTCAAGAATATGATTGATACAGGATTGATGCAATGTTGTCATACCGTTTTTGACGGCAGCTTCTTCAATATCCAAGTCGTGCGCACCGTTTGCAACAAGTTTTTTTATTTCCTTGTTAATCGGCATAATCTCATAGACACCCAGTCGACCTTTATAACCCGTAAATCCGCATTTATTACAACCTTTTGGTCTGTAAATCGGCTTTTTCATGAATGCTTCAATATCAGCTTCATTTGTCATAATTTCTTTGGCTTCTTCATAACTCGCAAAGTATTCTTCTTTACAATCATCACAAAGATGTCTGACAAGACGTTGAGCAATTACACCCGACAAAGTAGAGGATACAAGATAATCTTTCGCACCCATTTCAATCAAACGTGTAACGGTAGCTGCAGCCGAGTTGGTGTGAACGGTACTCAATACAAGGTGACCCGTCAATGCAGCAGAAATCGCAATTTCCAAAGTTTCATAGTCACGAATTTCACCAACAAGAATAATATCAGGGTCTTGTCTTAATATCGCACGCATACATGATGCAAACGTAATACCAGCTTTAGCGTTGATTTGCGATTGGTTAATACCCTCAAGTTTAATTTCTATCGGATCTTCAATCGTAGTAATATTTACACCTTCATCATTCAAACTTTTCAAAACCGAATAAAGAGTTGTGGTTTTACCTGAACCTGTCGGACCTGAAGTAAGAATAATACCGTTCGGACAACTAATCATTTTTTTAATTTTTGCAATATCTTCATCAGTACCACCGACAAGACTTATATTTTTATCGGCCGCATTCAAACTCACTGCGGGTGCAAGTACACGGATTACAACCTTTTCTTTTCCCGAAACAGGTAAAGTGTTGATACGGAAGTCATAAGACGAATTTTTATATTTGATTGAAAACGTACCGTCTTGAGGACGTCTGTGTTCCGCAATATTCATTCTCGAAAGAACTTTAAAACGTGCAATAATTGAAGTTTCAACCTTTGGCGGAATATCAAGAACTTTTTGAAGCATACCGTCTTTTCTGTATCTTACAATATAACCGGACAATCTCGGTTCAATATGAATATCCGAAACTTTGTTATCAATAGCGTTAATAATAATTTGGTTTACGAATTTTGCAACAGAACCCGAAGAATCTTTCAACTGTTTTTCAACCATATCGGTCAAAGATTCTTCGATTTCAAGAGTTTCCGCCTCGGTTTCAATTTCTTTGATAACTTTTTCTGTTTCTTTCTTCTGCTCGGAGAAGAACATGTTAAATGAGTTTTCAAACTCATAATGAGTCATCAATAATTGTTTCGGATTTTGACCCGTCAAATAAATGATATCTTTAAGAATATCGGGGCTAACAGGCTTTACAACACCGAAAATCAATGTTTTGCCATCTGATGATATCGGAATAATCTTATTTTCCCTGATAAAATCTTCGGGCAGCATTTTGATAAACTTGTCCTGCGAGGCAAGTTGTTCGGGCGTAACCATATCATAACCCGTTTGCAAATGCAAAATTTCTTTTAATTGTTCAAGAGTAATAAATCCTAACTTGAACAATGTAGAACCGATTGGAACTTTTTGACGTTTGCTTTCAGCTAATGCTTGAAGAAGCTGAACATCATTAATATAACCCTTTTGAACAAGAAGTTCACCGAGTCTTACCTGTTTTGCAGTACCGTCATCAGAATTATTTTTTACAAGTTCATCTTTTACAACAGTAATCAAATCAACTAAATCCTGATCGGGAACCTGAATAAATTTTACCTGCTGAGGATAATATTCTTTTAATTTTAAATTGATTACCTCTTTGTCTGAATTTGAATTTATAACAACGAACAGGTAATCGTCCTTCACACTGATAGGAACAAATTTATATTGTTCCATCAGTGTGGTTTCGACTTTATTCAGTATTTTTATATCAACACTGTTTTTTAACCTGTTTAATAATTCATTCATATTATTATTCTATAATGTTTCGGAAACACCGACAGCATCTTCGTTATCAGTAATAATCTTAGGAGTAATCAAAATCATCATTTCCGATTTTGTTTTCTTTGTAATCGTACTTCTGAATACCGTTCCTAAAACGGGAATATCACCGAGTACAGGGATTTTATTAATTCTCTTTGTTTCATTTTCCTGAATCATACCTGCAAGTACAAGAGTTTCACCGTCTTTAATTCTTACATTCTGCAAATCAAGATTTCTGTGGCTTAACAATGTGGCCGCAAGGTATGTAACCGGTTTGTCGTTAATAACTTCAGTACCTTCAACCGTACCGATTTGAGTAGAGTATTCGGGAGTAAGTTTAAGAGTTACATAGCCGTCAGGACTGATGAAAGGTACAATGTTTATTGTAACACCCTTGTCATCCGATACGTTGTAATCCCTTGTGATTACCGTACCACCGGTAGATGTTGATGCCTGTACGTCAACACTTTCTACATAATCTTCCGTAACTTCGATTTTTGATTCAACACCGTTGGTAATTATAATTCTCGGGTTTACAACAACTCTTGCTTTACCGTTTTGAACCAAATATCGGATTGCATAAGTTATATCAAAATTGCTGTTCCATTTACCGACAGATTCAAAGTTTGTATCTCCGCTCGCAAACGTAGCCTTAAAAGCTCCGCTTGAAATATTCCAAGTGTTTTCCAATTCTCTTGAAGCGTCTTCGGAAAGTTCTATAATAGAAACTTCCAAATAAGCCTGCGGTTGTTTTTTATCCGTAGCAACAATAAAATCTTTTATCATCTCAATTTGGTTTTCGGAACCGCCCAAAATACTTATTGTACCTAATTGCGGATAATAAGCAACCGACAAGTTTTGCAAACCGAGCGAAGTTATACCGCCGCCTGAAGATTTTCCGTCAATAGTACAAGCAACCTTACCGGAGTTCAAAGTAAGAGAACTTCCGCCCGAAGAACCGCTGCTCGAAGATGAACTTGAGGACGATCTTGAAGATGAACCTGAAGACGACGGTGATGAAGATGCAGCACCTGTCATAATACCTGCTGCACCACCGGTTGTTTTGCCCGAAGTAACAGGCAGCAGCATTTTACAAATCATATTTGCCATTTCTTCAGGAGTTGTATGATTTACTTTTACGGTAGTTGTCGTTGGTTTTTTATCAAACTGTGCAACAATTTTCTTGGCAATAGCCACATCATTTGAAGTACCGAATACAATCAACTCGTTTGTTGCAGGATTGGTCGTAACGATTTCGGAACTTGAAATTCCCGGTTTATGCATTTTAAATATGTTTTTATTCAAGAAATCCGCAAGAGCCGAAGCATTAACATATTTTACGGGAATTAATGTCATGCTTTGTTTTGCCATGTTAAAATCCTGTGTTCCGGATTTTGCAACAATAATTGTTCCGTCTTCAACAACGTAGTTCATATCGGTTATACCCATAACCATATCAAACGCTTTGTCCAACGGAACATCAACCAAATCCAAAGTAACATTTCCCGAAACGGAACTGTGGAATATAATATTCATGCCCGCTTTATCGGCAAACATTCTCAACACTTGTTTTACATCAGAATCTCTAAGACTTATGCTTATTGGTTTGCTGTTCTTGATGTAATTTACATCACCTTTAAGTCTAAGCGAATACTCTGCTCCACCGTCACGCAAAACGGGTTTTGCATTTTCCATTGCGCCTGCCGTCAATGCCGTATTGGAAAATGCGAACATTGTCAACATTAAACTTGCAATAATTTTTCTTGAAATATCTCTCATCTTTGCTCCTGCTTTTTATTTTTAGTTATATTTTTTATCTGTTAGCCGCATTTTTACGTCCGCCAAACTTACTTTCGAGATTAGAAATTGTGTTAAACTTAATTCCGTCATCAGTAAAGAGTTCACCAACACCTGCTTTATAAACATTCGCACCGTGTTGAACGGTTACGTATTCACGTCCTATTGATAATACCTTGTAGCCGTTTACGATATCACCGGTCCTGACCAAATAGTCAGAATTGCTGATGTTCAAAATAGCCGAAGGATTATAATTGTCATACATAATTCCCGAAACTTTTGTTGTCATAACTTCGGCTGCGGTTTCGTCCGTTGTAATCGCTTCGGGAGGAGGTAACAATTCAAAATTTAAACTGTTTTGCGGTTTTAATGATACAGATTCACCCGCAGGTAAAAACGGATCCGATCTTCCGGTATCTTCAACCGACATGGCAACCATAGCCGAACTTTGATTACCGGACATAATGACAACACCGTCCTCATCCGAGGCTATAGAAGCATTTTCACCATCGTTTACAACATTTATGGTATCCTG
This sequence comes from uncultured bacterium, assembly GCA_902795965.1. Classification (GTDB taxonomy): domain Bacteria; phylum Cyanobacteriota; class Vampirovibrionia; order Gastranaerophilales; family Gastranaerophilaceae; genus Stercorousia. The sequence goes on along the minus strand of CADBNI010000082.1, from coordinate 1,567 downwards.
CGGAGTTTCTTCGTTAACAATTATTGTTTCTTCTACCGCTTGATTTTGCGTACAGCCCGTAGTATTTATTAATATTACGGTAAATAATACGGCTGCAATTATTGCGCCGATTTTCTTATTTAAGCTCCAAAATCCGCTCTGTGTCAATTCTTCTTTTTTAAACCTGTCAATAAAATCTATATTCACTTGCCACCTATATCTTATTTTCTCTTTACTATAACAGAATATAATAAAATATGATATCGGTTATTTAATGTATTTAATCATAAAATTAAATATAATAATAACAATAGAAGTATATCATATTTATTTCAATTTGGCAAAAAACAAAAAATTATTAATTTTTCTTATTGAAAATTGTTCGTAATAGTGTTTAAATACTCGATAATTTGGTCAAAATAATTCAAATCCGAGTTTCCGTCCAAGACAAAATCCGCAAAATCTCTGTTCGGAATAACATATTTTTGTCCCGCTGAAAGCAGATATTCCCACTGTTTCATTGCATTTTCCACATTTTGGTTACGTTCGGTTATTGCACGTTTTATAAATCTTTCACGCCTGATATCGTTTTCGGTCTCAATATATATTTTTACGTCAAATACATCTCTGACTTCTTCATACATTGTTGCAATACCTTCTACAACAATAATCTTATCGGATTTAACTTCCTGAGCATGCGGTATTGAAACACCGGTTCCGTTCGGCACATATTTGGGTGCCATAATACTCTCACCGCGTGACAAGGTTTCTAAATCTTTTCTTAACAAAGATAATTGAAAACTTTCGGGAGCATCAATATCATAACCGTTATCCGTCAAGTTATCAAAACTTCCATATTTTTTAATCAATCCTGAAATATCATTGAAATAATTATCTGTTGACAGAACCGAAACAGGCATGGAGAACTGACCTATCGTATTTTTTATTTCAGCACAAATCGTTGATTTACCTGATGCGGATTCGCCCGTAATACCGACCAACAAGCGTTTTGTCGGATTATTTATTAATCTTTTCGTAAACCTTGAAATAAACGTAGGATCAACTTCTCTAAAAACAGGAGTTTCACAGCGTTTGTCATAAGCCAAAATTTGTTTAAACTTTGATTGAAGATAAAAAGCTAAAAGTTCACGTCCTGTTTTTGAGCTAAAATCGGGTTTTAAAATTTTATCATCACAATTCAATTCTTTATCTATCAAAACTTGCATAAATCTTCCAAATACTAAAATATGTTAGATATAATACATGAGAAAATTTTTTTTTGCCAGTTATATGTAAAAATGTTAAGCGTATAAACTGAAAAAATAAAGCACATACATTAATTTCGCATTGGCACCGTTCACAATCAAATCAACGCGGTTTTCGATTATGATTGCTCGTCGAAATACTCCAAATTTCTCCTGCCTCTGCTTTTTTTGTATTGTTCGTTGATAATTGTTTAGACATAATATATCTACGTGCGTAGCACAAAAAAAAACGACTTTTAAAGTCGTCAAATAGGGAAACAAAAAATATGTGAAATGTGAGAAGTGAAACGTGAAAGGTTCATTTCTTACATAAAGTATTATTT
>CADBNI010000081.1 GCA_902795965.1 uncultured bacterium | reverse complement strand
CGCCCCAACGGGGAGAGGGAGCATTTGTAGGCGGAGCCGTACAAATGCGGGTGAGGGGTTCAATTTTACCCTTAAAGAACTTCTCACCTTTCACGTTTCACTTTTCACAACAGACTTTCCGTCATGCTGAACTTGATTCAGCATCTCAAGACAAGATTCTGAAACAAGTTCAGAATGACGTGAAAGACGGAAAGTCTGTTAAGAAAGTAGCCTTCACACTGGCGGAAGTTTTAATCACCCTCGGAATTATCGGAGTTGTCGCGGCAATAACCATGCCGACTTTGATTAAAAATTATCAAAAGCATGAAACCGTAAACCGCCTTAAAGAAACTTACAGCATTCTCTATCAAGCAGTCCGCATGTCAGAAACCGAAAACGGGCTTTTGGAAACTTGGGAGATACCGAGTACAACCTGGGGCTCAGGTGTAAATGTATACAATGGTGGAAAAGCATTTTTTGAACAATATTTAAAACCCTACATAAAAGTGGCAAAAGAATGTAAATATTTATCCAACGAATGCTGGGCTGATGAATATACCAGACCAAACGGTGAAATTAGTACGTATTTTTCAGCTTTATCAAATAATGCTTACGGCATGGTTTTGGCTAATGGGAGTGTCATCGGTTTTTATCCAAGACAAGGCACAGTTTGTCAAATATATGTAGATTTAAACGGTAAAAAAGGTCCGAATAAATATGGAAAAGATGCATTTACTATTGTAATAGCTAAAACATCAAGAAATGATGAATTGGGTAATTTTAACAAAAGCGGAGTATATATGTATGGGCAGGGTAAAAATAGAACCGCATTAACATCGGGTCAATATGCTTGCTCAAAAACTGCAACAACTCATTCAGGAGGTTATTGCGGAGCATTAATCATGCATGACGGTTGGAAAATCGAGAAGGATTATCCGTGGTAATATTAAAGTTTGGGAAGTACTTATCGTAAAATAAATCATCTTCCCGTTTGGGCGAGTGTGTGATATGTACTCGATTTATCTTACTTCATAGCTGAAACTAACGGAAATTTCGTCAGAAATGTCTACAATCGCCCAGCGAATTACGGATTTGTACAACTTTGACAACTCTTGTTCAATATAAGAGTTGTCAAAATTTTCAATCTTTTTTATTTTTATAATTTCGGATTTAATCATTTTTTTTTGAGTGAAGTTATTTAACTCACTATTCAACCGTCACCGATTTTGCCAAATTTCTCGGCTGATCTACATCTTTGCCCAAAAATTCCGCAATATAATAAGCTATCAACTGCAGAGGAATCATTGCAATTATCGGTGAAAAAAGTTCCTGCACATCAGGGACGCGAATGATATTTTCAAACAAATCATTCAGTTTTTCGTCTTTGGAATTTGTCAAAGCAATCATTCTTGCGTTTCTTGCTTTAGCTTCTTCACTGTTTGACAGGAGTTTTTCGTAAACGGAACCGTTCATCAAAATTGACAAAACGGGCATTGTTTCATCAAGCATTGCAATCGGCCCGTGTTTAAGCTCGCCCGCAGGGTAGCCCGTAGCATTGATATAGCTGATTTCTTTGAGCTTCAATGCGCCTTCCAAAGCGGTCGGATAATTTATTCCTCTTGCAATATAGATAAAATCTTTTGTATTTGCATAACATTTTGCAACACGTTGAATATCGTCTTTGTGTGCAAGAATTTGTTCAATCTTTTGCGGTAAAATCATCAATTCGGCTTTTAATGAAGTTAAATCGGAAACTGCCATACTTTCTTTAATTTCTGCCATATAAAGCGCAAGAAGATAAAAAGCCATCAACTGCGCAACATAAGATTTTGTCGCCGCAACCGAAACTTCAATACCTGCACTTACGGGGATTAAACTGTCAGCTTCACGTGCCATTGCACTGTCGGGTCTGTTTGTAATAATCAAAATATGCGACCCTTTTGCTTTTGATTGCTTGATGGCAGTTAATGTATCTGCGGTTTCACCCGATTGAGAAACCCCGATTACGAGTGTATGTTCATCAGTAACGGTTTTGCGATAAATATATTCGCTTGATGCCTCAACGTCAACCGCAATTCCGCAGAAACTTTCGATTAAATATTTTCCTATCATAGCCGCATGCAAAGACGTCCCGCAGGCTATAATCTGTATTCTGTTTAAGTTTTTGAGAGTTTCTTTGGTTAATTTAACCTCATCAAGAACTACGTTTTCATCAGGAGCGTGAAGTCTGCCGACTAAAATGTTTCTTATAACATCAGGCTGCTCATGAATTTCTTTCAGCATAAAGTGTTTGTAGCCCATTTTGCTAAGTGCAACGGGTTCCCAAGGAAGAATTTCGGCTTTCGGTTCGATTTTATTACCGTCACCGTCAATGAGTTCCATTTTTTCTGGTGTAAGTGTCGCAATCTGATTATCCGAAAGGTAAACCGCTTTATTGGTATGTTTTATTATAGCGGGAACATCAGATGCCGCATAAAATTCGTTTAGACCAACACCGACAACCAAGGGGGCATTGCGTTTTGTAATAACCAATTTTTGTTTGCAGTCGTTATGCATTACGCAAAGCGCATAAGCACCTTCGATATCTTTTGAAGCAAGCCTTACGGCTTCCGTGAGGTCATTGCATTGCGAATATTTTCTTGCAACAAGGTGAGCCACGACTTCCGTATCGGTTTCCGAGCGGAAAATACAACCGAGTTTTATCAAATTTTCTTTAAGTTCTTTGTAATTTTCAATAATACCGTTGTGAACGATAACGAGGTTTCCGCAGTTGCAGGTATGCGGGTGAGCATTAAGAACGGTAGGCGCACCGTGCGTAGCCCAGCGAATATGTCCGATACCCATTGTAGATGATGCAAACTCATTTTCATGACCTTTAAGTTCTTCACGGAGATTTTTGAGTTTTCCGACTGCTTTGTAGACTTTAATATCGTCTTTGCACATAACGGCAATTCCCGAAGAATCATATCCCCTGTATTCGAGTTGTTCCAACCCGTCAGTCAAAATATCAACAACAGATTTTTTACCAACATATCCTACTATTCCGCACATAATTTTCTCTCCTGTTACAAATAAATTATACCATAAAATTTTTATCCTTATAAAAGTTTTATATAATACATCAAAATTGTAATTTTGATGTATTAAAATATTTACCCTCTCCCCTTGTGGGAGAGGGTAGAATTTGTTAATGAATTTACGAATTTACAAATTCGGGCGAGGGGTTTGGGCGGGGCTTATGCCGCCCCTGCACCCTGCAGTTTCTTTCTTGTACCGACAAGAAAGAAACCAAAGAAACTCCCGACCTATTCCTTCGTTCACATCAAATCTAAGTTCGGCTTAAGGCTCGTAAACTCGCTATTATCATTCAGAATTTAATTAAAAATCTATCAATTTTTATCGCTCAGACAGTACGAGCCTTGCCGTTGCCTCACTAACATTTGATTGTTCACTCCGTCAACGGTCGGATTATTTTTATTATGTGCGCGTAGCGCACGAAATATACAATAATCACTACTTAACGAAGCAACAATAGAGCGTGCACTGTTTGAGCGTAGCGAGTTTGCACGCTCATGGGCAAGTTTAGTAGTGATTAAACGGTTATAGCGTGTTTTTCTTTCTTATCCAATATTCTTTCTTTTTGCGTCGCAATCAAAAAGAAAGAATATTTGGTGCGGGGTGTGGGGGCGCATAGCTCCCACATGTAAAAGATAGAGGACTGGGTATAAATCTTTGCATATTTTAATAAATCAAAATTACAAATTTGATGTATTAATAAATATTTACATAAAGCAATTTTTTAAAATAAAAATACTTTATATAAATAAGGTTAGCGGTTATGTATAGTAATGTTTATTTTCAGGGTGTTCAAAGACGTCCTGTACAACAACAGCAGAATAATAATTATGTGGAAACTCCGATTGCAAGACCGCAGTATCCGCAATTTAAGGAAATTTCACCTGCGGTTAATAATGCGATTTATGCTTATGCATCTCCAATTATCAAAAAACCCTATGAAAAGATGTCGCTAAATGATAATATCTTAAGACTGAAGCACGAAGGAAAAATAGAAGGTATTGACTATAAGATTGACGGTTGTGCAATGGGGAATTTAGTTCTTTACATAAATAACAAAAACGGTCAGCCTGTAAAAGTTTTACATTATGATAACGGCGATGTTGAACGGGTGAATTGCCATGAAATCTACCAATATAATAATGGCAGAGAAGTTAAAAATTACGGATACAATAGAAATGAGTTAGATAATATTACCGATACTTATTACAATGACGAAATTCCTCAAGAACAGTTTACAAAAGAGGGAATTAACGCATATACAAAACCTGAAGAATATATTGAATATTTAAAGCGTAATAATATCAAGTTTAAAATTGAGCCGAAAACTTTCGGTGATGGCAGAGAAACTGTCGGAATAATTGAATATGACAGACAAAATCGTGAAAAACAGTTTACAGGCTTTGAAACAAACGGTGAAAACAGGGTTATGCGAGAAATTTATGAACGGGGCGGAAGTAGAAAACGTATTGAATTTGATGAAAATGCAACATATATAACCGAATATTTTAACTAAAAGAACTTACCAAAAAGGTAAGTTCTTTCAGTTTTATTTTCTAAACACAATTTCATCATTTTCAACATCTATTGTCACTTTATCTCCGCGCAGGAATTTTTGCGCCAAAATCTCTTTTGACAACGGATTTTCTATCATCTGACGGATTATGCGTTTTAAAGGTCTTGCGCCGTAAACAGGGTTAAACCCGCGTGTTGCAAGAAATTCCTTGGCATCATCAGTGATTTCAAACTCAATTTCCTGATCTTTCAGGAGTTTGCGCAAATAATTCATCTGAATATCAACAATTTTTGTCAAATCCTGCATATTCAAGGCTTTGAAGAATATTGTTTCATCAATTCTGTTCAAAAATTCGGGTTTAAATCTTGAGCGCAAAACCTCCAGCACCTTATCTTTTGTTTCTTCAAAATTCGACTGAGAAACAAGTGAATTTAAGGTGTTTTCAAGGATTATGTCGCTTCCGATATTTGAAGTCATAATAATCAACGTGTTTTTAAAATCAACCGTTCTGCCTTTGGAATCCGTTAATCTTCCGTCATCAAAGATTTGAAGCATAATATTAAACACGTCAGGGTGTGCCTTTTCGATTTCATCAAAAAGTACAACAGAATAAGGTTTTCGTCTGACGGCTTCGGTCAGTTGACCGCCTTCATCATATCCGACATATCCCGGAGGCGCACCGACCAAACGGGAAACGTTGTGTTTTTCCATATATTCGGACATATCAATACGAATAAGTGCATCTTCGTCATTAAACATAAATTCTGCCAAAGATTTTGCAAGTTCGGTTTTACCAACCCCTGTCGGTCCGAGGAAAAGGAAAGTTCCTATCGGACGTTTCGGGTCTTTCAAACCCGAACGCGCACGTCTTATTGCATCAGAAACGGTTACAACCGCTTCTTCCTGACCGATTAAACGTTTGTGCAGAATTTCTTCCATATTAAGAAGTTTTTGTTTTTCGCTTTCGACAAGTTTGTTTACGGGGATACCTGTCCATTTGCTTACGACATTTGCAATATCTTCGTCATTAATTTCTTCTTTCAAAAGTTTGTTATCTGTTTTTTCTTTGTTTTGAACTGCTTTAAGCTGTTTTTCAAGTTCAAGAAGTTTACCGTATTTGAGTTCTGCCGCGGTTTGCAAATCCGTATTGCGTTCTGCTTCTTCTATGCGGTTTCTGACTTTTTCGATTTCTTCTTTAATTCCAGCTTCACCTGTAATAGAGGCTTTTTCGCTTTCCCATTGAGTTTTCAAAGTTCCGATTTTACCTTCAAGTTCAGCAATTTGCTTTGATAAATCTTCGACTTTTGCTCTTGCGTCATCGTCATCTTCTTTTTTCAGTGCTTCGCGTTCAATTTCGAGCTGAATTTTTTGGCGAAGCATTTTGTCAATTTCTTCGGGCATTGAGTCTATTTCTATGCGCAGGGAAGATGCAGCCTCGTCAATCAGGTCGATAGCTTTGTCGGGCAAAAATCTGTCCGTAATATATCTGTCCGAGAGTTTTGCGGCAGCAATTAATGCGCTATCCAAAATTCTTATCCCGTGGTGAACTTCGTATTTTTCTTTAAGTCCGCGAAGGATTGAAATTGTATCTTCAACGGAAGGTTCACCGACCAAGACCGGTTGAAAACGTCTTTCAAGTGCGGGGTCTTTTTCGATATACTTTCTGTATTCGTTTACGGTTGTTGCGCCGATTGTGCGCAAAACACCTCGCGCAAGCATCGGTTTGAGGAGATTTCCCGCGTCCATAGAGCCTTCTGTTGCGCCGGCTCCGACAACGGTGTGAAGTTCATCAATAAACATAACGATTTCACCGTTTGAATCTTCAACTTCTTTCAAAACCGCTTTCAATCGTTCTTCAAATTCTCCTCGGAATTTTGCCCCCGCAACCAAAGCACCCATATCGAGAGAAACCAATTTAACATTTTTAAGGCTTTCGGGGACGTCACCTCTGACGATACGTTGAGCCAAACCTTCAACAATAGCGGTTTTTCCGACCCCGGGTTCTCCGATTAGTACGGGGTTATTTTTTGTACGTCGGTTTAAGACTTGAATTATACGTCTGACTTCTTCATCACGCCCGATTACGGGGTCTAATTTTCCTTTTCGTGCAAGTTCCGTCAAATCCGTTGAGAATTTTTCGAGAGCCTTCATATTTTCTTCTGCATTTTTGTTATCCACTTTTTTGTTACCTCTTATCTTTTTCATGGCCTTTAAAATCGAATTTGAATCAATTCTTTGCGATTTTAATATATTTTGAATATTTGAGCCGTCAAGTTTTGTCATCGCAAGGAGGATTGATTCAATTCCGACAAATTCGTCTTTAAGCTCCTGTGCCTGATTTTCCGCCAAATCAAGCAGTCTGTATGTGTCGTTGGAGAGATATAACTGTCCTGTAGGCGGTGTTGAGATTGTCGGGAAATTTTTTATTGCGGTTGCGATTTTTGTTACAAAGTCTTGATTGAGAAGATTAAGTTCTGTCAGATAATCTCTGATAATCCCGTTATCCTTAATCATGGCAAACATAATATGTTCGGGTTCAAGCTGCGAATTTTTGTGTTCATTCATTGTTGCGCCCGCACTGTTCAAAATTTCCTGCGAATAATTTGTAAATTTATTAAAATCCATACATTTAACTCCTTTAATTTTATTTTAACGTTAATTTTAAAGAAGTCATTAAAATTAATCTTTATTTAATTATTTCTTGCAAGTGAGTTTAATGAGTGAAGTTATCAGTTTAATTAACATTGATAGATTCCGTGTCACGGAATGACATAAAACTTTACCCTCGCCCCTTGAGGGAGCGACCTGCGAGCGGAGTGCGAAGGCTTGAGTGTGAAAAAATAAAATTCTTGAAACACTCAACCGTAGACACGTTTATCGCGAGCAGGTCAAGACAGAGGGAGCAGTTGTTCGAGCGAAAGCGAGTTACAACTGCGGGTGAGGGGTATCAAAAACGACACCAAGAAAATCTCAATGCCGTTTAACGATACGTACTTATCACACTTACCTTACTTATCGTACTTTTGTCTATACCTCCATACCTCTTTTTGGGGCTT
>CADBNI010000080.1 GCA_902795965.1 uncultured bacterium | reverse complement strand
GGGCGCCGTGTCAGCGAAGCTGACCCAGCCCGTATGGTGTCGGTCGGACGTTACTCCGCCGACACCCCGAATAATTCGGGTAGCGGCTTTCTTAACAGACTTTCCGTCTTTCACGTCATTCTGAACTCGTTTCAGAATCTTGTCTTGAGATGCTGAATCGCGGAGGTCAATCCGACGTTCAGCATGACGGAAAGTCTGTTTTTCTTGGACTTCGGCGAGGGTAAAGGCACATTTTTGACCCCTCTCCCTAACCCTCTCCCTCAAGGGGCGAGGGAATTTTTCTTGGACTTCAGCAAGGGTTAAACCTTGTTTGACAAATTTTTTTACCTTATCAATAACTCTATTCATAACATACTCCGTAATTATAATAATCTATTTCATAATATACTGAATATATTCAGTATATTAATGATTATAACAGGTATACTCGATTTTGTCAATAGTATAGAATTTTGTTATGGATATGAGTTTTTACAACAACGAATTGGCAAAAAACATGCGAGTTGAGCGCGCAAGATTGAAAATTTCGCAACTCAAACTGGCAGAAATGGCTGATGTATCACTTGATACGATTAACATGATTGAACGCGGTGTCGGAAATCCGCGATTTTGCACGATTGTTTCAATAGCAAAAGCCTTGAATGTTGACTTAAATACTCTTTTACAATTATAATTTTTCAAAATTTAAAAGTCTAAATCCGCGTTTTTTCTTTTCGGTTTCTACATCATGAAGCTCATAGCACTTTATACAGCGTGCTTCATAGGTTTCATCTCCGCCAATCATAATCAGGGGTGAATTTTTGTCCGCAGGTTTGCCGTCAATAAGTCTTTGGGTGCGTGTTGCATCTTCACAACCGCATTTCATACAAACAGCGTGAAGTTTATCAACCTTTGTTGCAATACACATCAACTGAGGCATACTGCCAAAAGGTTCTGCCTTAAAATCAAGCTCCAAACCCGTACCGATAATTTTTTTGCCTTCACTCATCAGTTTTGAAATTACTTTAACAATATTTTCATCAAAAAACTGTAATTCGTCTATCGCAACAACTTCATCTTCGGGTTTTACAAGGCTCATAATCTGAATTGAATGCTTAACTTTTATTGCATCAAGCCAAAGTCCGTTTCTTGACTCGATATAATCACCTTTTGTTCTTGTATCAACATCAGGTGAAATAACTTTTACTTTTTTCTTTGCAATAATACAACGTCTTATTCTGCGCAAAAGCTCCTCTGTTTTTCCGCAGCTCATAGGTCCCGTAATCAATTCAAAACTATACCCGTACATTTAAATCTCCTCAAGTTTAATTATAATTCTCTGAAATTTTTTTGAAAAGCTAATGTAAAATTTTATTATTAAAATTTGTGAAAATATTTTATTTAAATTAAAGAAAAACAAAATATATGCCGATTAATAAACAGTAAAAGTGTAAAAGGAGAATTTTTATGGTAAGAATTGGACAAATTGGCGGAGATAATGAATTTCCCGAACAATCAAAACCACAACAAGTAAGAAAAGAAAATGAATGGGACAAGCCTATCCTACAATTTAAAGGTGATGTAAATGGAGACGGATATGTAGGAGCTGATGAAATTGAAAATGAACACGGTTTTAATCTTACACATATTATTGGTATGCGTTGGGCTGATGTAATTGAGCGTGTCGGGCAATTTTTCGGTATAAAATCTGCTACTGTAATATTCAAAGGTAAAAATGAAGCCCAAAATCAAAGAGAAATCACTATTGATATTGATGAACAGGGAATGGTAACAAGTAGCAAAGATAAAGCAGATTATGATTATAATGGCAGTTTAAAAAGTGCAGTATATACAAAAACAAACATTAAATATGATGAACATGGTTATCCAATAGAGTATGATAAAAGTGCAAGTGATTATCATCCTGTAGCTAAAGGATATAAAACACAAACTAAGCACGAGAATTCGCAAAATAAATACAATGCTCAAGGTCAATTAATTGAACGTACATATGGATCAGAGGGCGACTTATTGACAAGAGAAAGTTACGATTACGAGAAAAATACTGTAACTATTCAGTTATATCATATAAAAAATGGTAAATATGTTAAATCGGGAACTGCTAAAACGCTGCCTATAAATGTGTCTGTAATAGGCAACACAGGCGATGGATACAATGAAGATGATTTTATAATTCCCTAAAATCAATAATATATTTATAAGGTGAGAGATATCTCTCACCTTATTTTATTAATGTAAAATTTTATCAAGAAGTTTTTTCAAACCCGCACCATAGAAGTATCTCAACTGTTCCGGGAAATTTTCTTCAATATCAATTAAATACATATCGTGTGCAATAAACGCTTTTATCAAAAACACAATTTCCGCATTTTTTGTCCAAATAACTTCGGGAAATTTATTATTTTTTGTTTCCGTAATCCCGAACAACCCCTCAACATTATCCGCAGACAAAAACATAAATCTCCCGACCCTGTAATGTTCAAGCATAGGTATACCCGAATGCTGAAACGCTCTGCCAAAATTACAAATAAATTTGTCATACTTAACAATTTTTACATCAAGCCCGCGATTATAAGCATCTAAAAGATGTTGTTCCAAAAACTTGTAATCACTCGAAAACAATGAAATAAAAATCGTCTTTTTAGCGTTTTTTATAAGTTCAATAGCCTTATCAATAATTTTTAATCTTCCCGAAACAGTCAAAATCGGTTCGGTATAAGTTTCTTCCTTTATATCGGGAAGTTTTTTGTCCAAAAAATCTATCGCGGAATCTATCTTTCTTTTAAACCTTTTTGTCAATTCTTTCGGTTTTATAGGAGTATAAGTAAGCGGTTTTGTCGAGGACGGAACTGCTATATGAAGATTTTCAAGAGCTTTCAAAGTATCATAAGTCCTTGATTGCGGAATGTTCGCAAGTTTACTGATTTCATAACCCGTAGCAGGATATTTTTTCAAAAGCGCAATATAAACTTTTGACTGATATTCATTTAACCCTAATTCTTTTAACTTTGAAATTATTTCGTCCATTTTTTTATTTTAAATGATTTTTTACTTTCTGTAAAATACTTTACAAGATTTAAAAAATCTTTTATAATTGCAATGAGGAAAGAAATTAATGGAAATTATACAGAAAAAATTAGACGGAAATAAAGTTTATATCAAACCTGTCGGAAGATTGGATCTTGATACTTCGGCAGAGTTTGGAATTGTCGTTGATGAAGCTATTGACGACGTAAGAGAATTATTGCTTGATTTAGCGGAAGTTGATTATATTTCAAGTATCGGTTTAAGAGTTATATTGGAAATTCAAAAAAGAATGAGCAAACAGGGCTTTATGACAATTTCAAACGTTGCTCCCGAAGTTATGGAAGTTTTCAATATGACGGGTTTAAGTAGGATTTTGACTATTGTTTAATACATTAAGAGTAAAAATCGTTATTTTTACGTTATCCTTTCTGCTGCTTTTGAGCTTTGTTTTGACAATATCAGGGTTTATTCATTTTGCCAATGCAAAACAACTTTTAATGATAAGCTATGATTTTACAATAAGTTCATTTGCCGAACGAATTGATAAAGATATCGTGAAACTCACCAATAATGCAAAAGACTTGGCATTAATGGGTTCTGTTTTGTACAAAACACGAAATGTTTCCGATACGAATTTTATGTCAAACCAAATTCCGAAATTTGTAATAACAAATATTTTTAAAAATTACAGCGATTCACTCGGCGGAGGTATTTGGTTTGAACCTTATATAATAAACCCTTCTCAACGCTTAAACTGCCTTTACGCATTCAGAAACAAACAAAAAAAAATTGTAATAGATAAAGATTTTAACTCCGAAGAATATAACTATTTGAACCAAAGCTGGTATAAAGAAATTATTGCGGGAATAAAAGAAGGTTACGATACCGAATGGTCTGCCCCGTATTTTGAAAAACAAGGCAGTAACACTCTTATGACAACCGTTGGAGCGGGAATTTATGACGGAAAAAAACTTATCGGAATTTCTACCGTTGACTGGGAAATCAACAGTATCATTAACAGTATCTTAAAAATGGAACCGACAAAAAACAGTTTTGTACTTTTTGCCGACAAAGATAACGATTTTATTCTTGCGTACACCGAAAATCCCGAAAAAAACACCTCACTTTTAGGTAAATCTCTTGATGAAATCCCATGGTATTCCGATAATTTGGAAAATAAATCCGAAATTACATATAACAATGAAAAATTTATAACCTTTATAAAAGATTTGAATAACGGAATGCTTTTAATCGTAAATATTCCGAAAAATGAACTTTTTGGGCCTGTTCTAAAACACTTTACGGTTATATTTTTTATTTTTCTCATTATCAGTATTTTAGTTTCCTTATCAATGTACAAACTTTTAAAGAGAAATGTTAATGATCCTATTGAAAAATTGGTTAATATTTCGGACGAAATAGGTCAGGGAAATCTTGATGCAAAAATAAATATTGAAAAACCGCAGGAATTTGCAAGACTTTCTTCCGCTTTCAACAAAATGACCAACGATATCAAAGATTACATCAATCGTGTAAATAACATTACTCACGAAAAAGAAAAAATGGAATCCGAACTGTCTATTGCCCGCTCCATTCAATATTCCGTTTTACCGAATACTTTTTATCCCAATATGAAAGAATTTGATATTTTCGCCTCTATGGAAACAGCAAAAGAAGTGGGCGGTGATTTTTATGACTTTTTCTTCATTAACGATAACGAATTTATGTTTTTGATAGCTGATGTTTCGGGAAAAGGTATTCCTGCGGCACTGTTTATGATGACGACAAAAACATTAATAAAAAATCTTGCAAATGAAAGTTATTCACCAAAAGAACTTATTGAAAAAATAAACAACCAAATTTGTGAAAATAACCGCCAAGGCTTTTTTGTAACTATGTTTGCGGGAATAATAAACATTAATACGGGTAAAATTTCTTATATAAATTGCGGTCATAATCCTCCGTTAATTAAGAAAAATAACAGATATAATTACTTAAATATCTCTCCAAATCTCGTTTTAGGGGCAATGAACGATATCGAATACGATATTGAGGAAGATTTTCTAAATGTCGGAGATGTAATTTTCCTTTATACTGACGGAGTTACGGAGGCATTTAATCCCGAACAAAAACAATATGGCGAAGAAAGATTGCTTGATTGTCTTAATAAAAATTCCGATACGGATGTTCAAAAGATTTTACGCTCCGTTAAATCTGACGTAAAAGAATATTCCGAAGGTATTGAACAGAGTGACGATATTACAATGCTTTGTTTTAAATATAACGGTTGTCCGACAGACGGTAATGCTGACAGATTTTCTTCTCCCGCAACAATAGAGGGTTATAGAGAATTTCGCACGTGGTTAAAGAACGAATGTGAAAAATTTGCCGTTAACGAAAAACTTACTATGAAAATAGAACTTGTATGCGAAGAATTGTTTACAAACGTTATCAGTTATGCTTACGGTGAAAAAGAAGGCGAAATCGGTGCTATTTTTGAAAATGTCAGAAACGAACTTATAATAACGTTTATAGATAACGGGGTTGAATATAATCCTTTAGACAAACCCGATCCGGATATTTCTCTTGCGCTTGATGATCGTCCTATCGGCGGTTTGGGTATTTTTATGGTTAAACAATCAGTTGATGATATAAATTACAAATATGAAGACGGAAAAAATATTTTGCAGGTTAAGTGGAAAATAAACTAATTCAATTTTGCTATTCGCAAACAAAAAACGCTTTCAATATCAACATTATTGAGAATTTCCGTTATCAAATCTTCGGGATTTATGCCTTTTTTTATAAACGGTAATATTCCCAAAACCTTTGTATCCGCATATTCTTCAATAAGTTTTGGCATCAGCTTGACGTTTATATTCGGATTTTCAGGGTAATCGTTTATTATAATTCCTCTTATGTTCAAATTTAATTCCTTTGCTCTATTTACCGACAACAGAGTATTACTGATATCGGGATTGTTTGCGGAAACCGTAAATATAACGGGTAAATCAAGAATTTTTGCTATATCTTCTTCCAAAAAATCTTTACTTAATGGGGTTGCAAGGCTTGAATATCCGTCAACAATCAAACATTCATCTCTTTCTTGAATTTTTTGAAAATCTTTCAGAATAACATTTTTTTCCATAACAAGCCCTTCTGCGGCTGCGGAAAGTATGGGGGACAAATTTTTTTCAAGTTGATAAGAAAAATAAGTATTAATGAACGTATCCGCAAATTTAACAACCGACAGGTCGTTTGAGGTTTTGACAACACCTGTTTCAACGGGTTTGTAGACGCCCGTAGAATACCCGAGGCTTTGCATAGTAGAGGCAAGTCCTGCGGTAACATAAATTTTATTGCTATTATATTCAACTCCCGTAATATAAAGTGATGTCATACTAAAATAATATCATGAAAAAGTTTTGAACAATCATTGTAGAAAAAGTACATGTTTTTTGTAGAAAAGTCATGAGTTTTCTACATTTATTTTTGGTTATAAAAGTTTTCTACAAAACTTTTATTTTTTTCTTATTTTTTTCTACAAAATTTTCTACCGCTTAATTGCTGTAATAATAATACTTTCCACCTGTTTTCTACAAATATTCGGAGCTTATTATTACGATTATATTATTATATATTTATATATAATAATATTATTTATAAAAAATTTTGTTGTTAAGAAATTATAATTCGAGTTCAACATAAACTTTACCGTAGTTTTTATGATATTTTCCTGCGGATTTGAAGAAATCGTCAACCGCTTTTATATGTTCATTCTTTTCCTTTCTTTGTTTTATCAGTTCAAGTGAACAAACCATATCAGCACATTGTAATAATCTATATTTACCTTGAAAAACATCTTCCTTAAATCTGTAATTATTCAAATTTTTTGAAAATGCATTATGTAATATTTTAGTTAAATAATTTTGTCCTCTATCATAATATATTACAATTTCGTCAAATTTATTAAAATAATCATAATTGTCGTCTATCATCTTCTTTATGTAAAACTCTAATCTTTGTTTGATAGCTTTTTTGGTCGAGCAATATTTTTTATCACATACAAATGTTTTATGTTTTACTTTTAATTTACGCATAAATTGAAACAAGTGGTGGAATAACTTTCTTCTTTCGTTCCCGTCTAATTCTGAATACGGTTTTTGTTGTCTGATTAAAGGCATTGTATGTATGGGTATTTGAGAGTCAAAACCGTTTTCAACCAAAAAGTTTTCAAATTCTTCAATATATCTATCTATTTGTATAGACTTATCGTGAAATACAAATGAAACAATATACAAATCTCTTAATTTATCTTTTAAAGAGTCATTTATTTCAAGAATACCGGATTCATCTATAAAAATTCCTAATTCGCTCATTTAAATCATTACTTATATATAAAAAATGGCGAGGAATTCCCCGCCTATGACAGACCTACAATTCATAAAGAATATTCAGTCTGTTTACATTATACGTTATAAATCCAAAAAAGTCAATCGTACACTTTATAAAAATATACAAAATATCCATTGTAACAAATTGTAAATTCTAATTTCAAAAAGGCTGAAACCCTGTTATAATGCCTCATAGGATAGGATAGGATAGGATTTTTGCGCGTATTGTCAATACTTTCCGCCGATTTGTTTTTATAAAAACAGGGAAAGAAAGGGGAAATATATGACAGTATCAAGGGTTTTTACGGGCGCATTCGTGCGCTCTGCAAGAGGTGCGCTAAAAAGCACTAAATTAGTACGAGAATTTGTTACAACACCGTTTAACAACCTGTCAAAGGGTGATGTTGAATTTTTAAAAGGTACGGAAAAAGTTTTGCTGACACAGCTTGAACTTGCTCCAAAAGCCATTAAAGGTATGGGGCAGGTTGTTTTTGGGGGAGAAAAATTTGCTGCCAAAAAAGCAAACATTTTAAAATTTGCCGAAACCACAGGGGACAGAAAATTATACCGACAAATTTCTAAAACAAACGACCCGGAAGAATTGTACAAAATTTGTTCGGATTACAACATGAGATTAGTAAATAATTTGCAAACCGAATATAAAAATCTTTTAAATCTCACAAACGGAAAAACAACTCTCGCACTCGAACAGGAATGTACAAAACTTACGGAGGACAGAGTGTCAAAAGTTTTGGGATTGTACAAGTCAATAGGCGAAAAATCAACAATTCCCGAGGTTTTGAAAATAGAACAAGAACTGATGCAAAGGTACGGAATGAAACACGTAAACCTTCAAAACGACCTGAACAGAGGAGAAGAAATTCTCAAAGTGGTTAAATTGTTGAAAGAAAAAGGTTATCCGATACCCGACAACGTTATTGTATCCGATTTGCACATGGCGACAGGTGAATTGATGAGGATAAACGGTCAAAATACAATGGTTTTGCAATCAACAAAATTTGCCGAAAAAATGGGTGAAGCGGTAAACAGTATGGAATTTGCCGTAAATGTTGCCAAAAAAGTTGGAGCAAAAGCATTTGAACCTTATCAATCAAGGATAATTCCGCTTTATCAAAGCGGATTGGGGCAAATGTCAACAAATCTGCCCGAACATATTGTAATGCATGAATGTTTGCACGGCAATCATCCGAGATTATTGGCATTTATGGCAGGAAGAATTCCCGCACAGTACAAACCCGTTATACCGAAAATCAGTTTATACACAAATATAAATTGCAATAAAGCTGAAATTTTAACCGAATTGGAAACGGAATTTGCCTTGACGGGAAAACTAAGCCCCGAAAAAACGGAACTGTTTAAAACTTTCAAAAATGCCCGGTATAACGCTATAGGTTAAAAAAACGTAAACATTTTTTATAATTATATTCCTTTTCATATTTGTTTTTATATAATGAATATAAAAGGAGTATAATTATGAAATTTGTTGTAAAAAAAGAGGATTTGTATAACGGAATTAAAATTGTTGAAAGAGCTACATCAGTAAAGGCTTTGCAGCCCGTTTTGATGAACATTCTTATTGAAACAATCGACAAAAGTTCCATAAAATTAGTTGCAACGGATTTGGATTATACCGTTATTGCTCACGTTGATGCGCAGGTAGAAGAAGAAGGTAAAATAACGCTTCCTTCCAAAAAATTAAACGACATTGTTTCAAGATTGGGTGACAAATTAATTACATTTGAAATGAAAGACGGTGAAAATACCGTAAACATAACCTGCCAAAATTCAAAATTTGATATTATCGGAATTTCTGCCGCCGAATTTCCTCCCGAATTTTCAAACGTAACTGTTAATGACGCGGAAGGTTTTGAAATCTCAATAAGACCTTTTGTAAAAGCCGTAAAACAGGCGGGTTTTGCTGCAGCAAGCTATGAAACAAGCAATCTTTTGTCAGGTATTGTTTGTGATATTTCGTCAAATATTATGGAAATTGCATCTACTGACGGAAACAGGCTTGCAAGGGTTCGCGAAACCATTGACAACAAAGATAATCACGCAAAACAATTAATTATTCCTTCAAAAACACTTAACGAATTTATAAAAATGAGCGGATTTATTGACGAAGATTCAGTAAAAATCTACACTGAAAATTCAAAAATAATAATAAAATCAGAAAAAACAACAACAATTTCAAGACTTTTGGACGGACAATTCCCGAAATATAACCAGTTAATTCCGCAAGAAAGCCCGAAAACCGCAACGGTAAACGTTTCTCAAATGATTTCCGCTCTTGAACGTGTATCAATTATGGTCAACGAAAAAACAAGTATCGTAAAAATGGAATTTGGTCAGAATAATTTGACCTTGACAGCAGATACACCTGATGCGGGTAAATCGGAAGAAAATCTTGATATAGATTATACGGGCGAAGAATTGTCGATTGCGTTCAATTACAAATATGTCCTTGAGGCTTTGAAAAATATAGATGCTGACAATGTAAAAATAGGTTTGAATACATCTTTATCGGCAACAATGTTCAAACCCGACAGTGAAGAAGATTTTGTCTGCTTAATTATGCCTGTACAAATAAGGTAGGGTGACCTTCAAAACCTCCTTCATGCACGACAACTTTTCTGCAATAAGGTGTGAGAAAGGAGGTGATGAAAATGATAGAGCATATTAGTATAATAAAATATGCCCTACTCGTAATAGGACATATTTTACTAATATTATCATCATTTATGTAGGGTCTGCAAAGGCTGTTGATGACACAACAGCCACCCTACCTATATTATAACTCACATTTTCGCAATTTCAAGTGGTTATTTAGAAAAATTTTGATTTTTTATTATAATGTTTTTAGGGTAAGTTCCTTTTACCTCCTCTGACACACCGTATTACGAAGAAATCGGTCAGGAAAGGAGGTTATGATGAACCGAGAATTAATTAAAAAAGCTCTACTGGTAATAGAGCTTTTAATCAGATTAATAATCGTACTAATCTAAGGGAACGAAGAAAGACTTTGAGAGATACGACCTCTTGAAGTCTTTTCCCTATATTTGTATTATAACTCACATTTTCGTAATTTCAAGTGGTTATTTAGAAAAAATTCTTTTTACCGAATTTAAGACGTTTGTTACAAATGATTGTTCTTCGGGCATTTCGGGTTCTTTACCGAAAGTAAAAATATCGCCTTCGTCTTTTTTCATAAAAATGTTTTCATCAAGATATTTTTTCTCTTTTTCTTTTTTCTTGTTTCTTTGTGACATGTAGCCGAGATTACCGCCGCCGCCGTCATTTTGCATAGATGCCGCAGCTTTGATAACAGGCTTTGTACTCAAAACATTAACATCAAAACTCATAGTTTTAATCCCCTTGATTTTTCCCTTATATATATAAAGTAAATTTCATGAAGAAATGTTACAAATTTTCGAGAATTGTTAAGATTTCTTTACAATTATTCAATGTCAAAAATTTTGGATGCGCTAATGTTTAATGCGCTTGAGATTTCATAAATTTTTTTGAGAGAAATATTTTTGCGTCCGTTTTCAATCAAACTCAAATAGTTGTCATCACAGCCGATTTTGCTTGCAAGTGCGATTTGAGTATAATCGTTCAAATTTCGGTAATATTTAATTTTTAATCCTACACGCTTTTTAAATTGTTCAAATTCCATGATAAAACAATACATTACTTGACAGTAAAAATTAATTATGCTACTGTAATGATAATTCTTACTATTAGTAAGAATAAGTGAGGTTATAAAGATTATATATTTTCATTTAGGCTTTTTAGGACATTATAGTATATTTTTCTATTATTTTCGGAAGAATTATCTAAAATCTCAACGATTTCTTTAATGTATTTTTGATTTGTATCAATTTGATTAAAATAATTTATTTTTAAGTTTAAAACATTTGCAATTTTAAGAAAATTTTCCAGTTTAGGACTTGAAATACCTGCCTCAATTCTATAAATTTGTTTTTCATCAACACCTGTCAATTCGGCAAGTTCAAATTGAGAAAGTTTTTTCAATTTTCTTGCTTTTTTTATTTCGTTTCCTATTGTTTTTCTGTCAAATTCATTAAACAAAATAATGCCCTTTTTGTAATGTTTTTAAAATAGTAGTATATATTTGTCTGACAAAACAGTATAAATTTGTCTAATATACTTGAAATTTAGACAAAAATATACTATAATTATAAATGAAGTTATTAAACAAAAGGAGCATAAGTATGAAAGATTTAAAAGCCTTCACTTTGGCGGAAGTATTGATAACCCTCGGTATAATCGGTGTCGTTGCGGCAATGACCATGCCCGTGCTTATCCAAAAACAAAACGAAAAAGCGACCGTCGTAAAACTGAAAAAAGAGTACAGTGTTATGAGCAATGCGTTATCAAGAGCCGTTATGGAGTATGGTGATGTCGCAAATTGGGGTAAAGCAACTTATGATGTTGACAGAGTAAATTGTGATGTTATAGCAGAATTTTTGAATATTGCAAAAGATTGCGGGCATGAAACAAAGGGTTGCTTACCCGAAAATTATACTTTTTTAGACGGTTCATCAGGATTTAGAGAAATTGAAACACATGAAGGCTACAAAAAACTTATTCTTGCAGATGGTGCTTCTGTTTCAGTAGTTGGTTACGGATATCCTATAACAACTAATACTGCCGGTGAAATCTGGATTGATGTGAACGGTCTGAAAAAACCCAACGCATTGGGGAAAGATATGTTTTTATTTTCGATAAAAGCGGATAACACATTACGTCCGCACGGACTCAACGAGTTAGAGGCAACGCCCGACAGAATTAACACCAATAATTATCTCACGGCGGCATGGGTTATAACCCACGGAAATATGGATTATTTGCATTGCAATGATTTGGATTGGAAAACCAAAACCAAATGCAAATAATTATTCTTCAATCAATACGCGGTCAAGGCATGCTTTCGGTGAATACTGCCATTCACGGAAGGTTATACGTTTTACCTTAAAGCCCGAACGCTCGATAATAGCTTGTTTTTTCATATTGGAAACAGGTGATTTGATTTTGTCTTCAAGTCCGTCAATTTCCAATACAAATTTGTCGTCAACAACCAAATCGGCACTCAAACCCGCAACATCAGCTCCTGCAACAACTTTATGTCCGAGTTCGCGAATTTGTTCCGCAACCTCGCGTTCAAGCGGATTTTTATAAATATTTTCGTCTATTTCGCCCGACATAACGGCTTCTTTGCGGTTTTGGTATTCCTGCATATAAGAAACATAGTTTCTAAAATGACCTTCGGGGAGTTCGCGCGGATTTCGCGAAACAAAATTGATAACCTTATTTCTGCCCCTCGTAATTGCAACATTAAACAAATTCGGTTTTTGCATAAACATAAGACTCTGTACAAAACTGTTATCCGCAACCGCCCACGAAATCATCATAATATCGCGTTCATCACCCTGAAATGTATGTGCAGTACCGATTTCAATCTGATGTTTTTTAATCATATAATCCGACAAAACTTTTGAAACGGAAATTTTCAACTGTTCAACCTGCGCTCTGAAAGGTGAAATTATACCCACAGAAACGGGATTGTCAGGATTTTTGCGTTCATCTTCGACTATTATTTCGTGTAATCTCTTAACAAGAGCTTCTATTTCGGGCAAATTACGCGTTGCATCAAAATCAACCTTACCGTCAAGAACCTCAACGAGTTCAAGAACATTTTCTTCGGGTTTGTCTTTTCGCATAACGCGTATTCTGTCGTTATAAAATTCGTGATTAGAAAAATTGATTATAGGCGGTAAACTTCTGAAATGCTCATCAAGCATTACCGAGTTCATGGAATAATAATCCGCCAAATCAAACATTGAATTTGTTCTGAATTTCCAAATAAGCTGATATTTATCGGGAATACCGTATTGGCTTAAAAACGACTGTTCCTTGGCTTTTTCAAGGAAAGAAAGATGCGGAAGCTGTTTGTCATCACCGACTATAACCGCACGTTTTGCGCGGAAAAGTATCGGAAAACAGCTTGCAATATCGCACTGCGAAGCCTCATCAATAATCGCAACATCAAACATTCCCGGTTTCAAAGGCAAAGAATCCGAAACCGCATAGGTCGTAACGCACCAGCAGGGAAAAGCCTCCAAAAGCGGTTTGAAATCTTCTTCTTCCAAAATATTTGTTTGTAAACGTTTTTTTGATGCAACAAGAGATTTTGCGTGAACTTTCAATCTGCGTCTTTTGTTTTCGTCGCGCAAAAGTTCTTTCAAAGCCTCTCTGCGCTTGTTTTTAAGAATATTTACCGCAAGAGTTTTTTGTTTGCGTTTCATTGTCCTGATTTGTTCGGAGAGCATGTGCAAATTGCCCGTCTTTTGTATATCGGATTCAATTTTGCGCAAAGAAAATTCAAGAGCCGAAAATTCAAGTTCCTGTTTAAGTTTGCCTAAATTTTCGTAATTAACGTCAAAATCTTTAAGTTTAAGAGTTTTTTTGAGTTGGTTTAAACTCGTAAAATTAGCTATTTTAGAAATAAATCCTGCTTTTTCAAGGTTATGTTCAAGAATTTTTATAACATTGGCAACAGTATCAATTTCGGCTTTTTTAAGTGAAAATTTGATAAATTCTTTTTTGCCCAAAACTTTTTCCTGTTCTTGAACTTCAACAAGTTTATCATGCCAATCTTTTTCGAGCTTAATAATTGTTTCGGACTTTGTTTCAAGATTTTTGAGCATATCGAGGTGGTCTTTCATATCCTTCGTATCAACAAGAAGAATATCTTCGACATCACTGTCAAGTCCGTTATTATTTGACAAAAGGTTGTTGAGTTCTTCGCTCAACTGTCTTTGGTAGTTCAAACGACCTGCGCGAAGTGCCATGTGGCTTGCACCCAAATCGTTTAACCTTTCCGCAACAACGTCAACCGCTTTATCCATACGGGAAGCGACAAGAACTGTTTTACCGTTTGCAACCAAATGTGCAACAAGATTGACAATAGTTTGAGATTTACCGGTTCCCGGAGGCCCTTGAACTGCGACAAATTTACTGTTATCAATATTTTTAACCACCTGTAACTGACTGTCACTCAATGACAAAGGGGTAATCGGGTAAAAATCCGTAATTTTGTTCATATCTTTCATTGGAACGGATTTTTCTTTTGATTGGGCATATTCTTCGTTAATAATGCTCAATGCGGTTTCTCTGTAAATCCCCGAGGGTTTTTCGGCAATTTGCGTAAGTTCGTGTAAAACTCCTGCAGTAACTGCGGGGCGTTTTGTCAAAATGATTGCACATTGCTGCGTAACGGCAATTTTTTCGAGTTTAACTTTTTGTTTTTCTTCTTTTTCTTCTTCCTCAATAATTTCGTCTACATTTTCACCGTCAATTTTTTCTTTATAAAAATCTTTGGATTTGGAAATGTTATCTTCTTCTTTGTATTCGTCCAAATTTACGGCAATTTCGATATCGGGAACAAGTGATTTCAGGGTTGTGAGGAAAATGTCCAATTTTTCCTGCGTAATCGGCAAATCGGGAACAACGTCCAAAATCCCTTCGAGCAAAAGGTCAACTTCGTCTTCATCATCATGTTTGCTCATCAATGCCGCAAGCGCACCCGTATTAAGCGACAAAACTTCATCAAGTCCGAAACAGTTGATGTTTACCCCGTTACGTTCAAGTTTGCAAGGCATATATAAAAGCGGGGTTAAAAATTCGTTATGTTTTTTTGTTTTGGAGCTTTTACCGACCAAAAACAGATAACCGTAAATCAAATATTTATCTTTTTGACCCAATTCGCTTTGAATCATAAGTTCAGTCAATTTGGGATCACTTCCGCTCAGAGAAATATATTCTTCGGCATTGGAAAATAATTTTTCTTCCCCTTGAAGAAAAATCCATTTGTTATCCTTATCGCCTTTAAGGTTTCTGAAAGTGGAACTTTTAACTTCTTCCCTCACACAATCGTGAAGATATTGGCTCAATTTTTTTATAAAACTGTTGTTAAATGCCGAATTTATTGCCCTTGTTGCTTCTTGTAACATTATTACTCCTATTCCATTTTATTATATTTTACGTTAAAATAAGACCAATGAACATCATCAAAATAAACGATACTTCAAATAAATTGTATTATATCGGCGGGGTTGTGCGCGACGAACTTTTGGGACGCAAATCACGTGATATTGACATTACCTATGTCGGAAACGCAATCGAATATTGTTCAAAATTTGGAAAAGTAATACGGGAAAATCCCGATTTCGGAACGGTACAAATAGAGGTATGGAGGGATAGGGGTTTAGAGGTATGGCAATTTAACAATACAATAAATATAAACTCGCAAACCAATAACAGCTCCGTAATAGATTTTGCCTCAACCCGTTCGGAAAGTTATCCGCGCAAAGGACACCTTCCCGTTGTGGATAAAATCGGTTGTTCGTTGAAAGAAGATGTTATGCGCAGAGATTTTACCGTCAATGCTCTTGCAAAATCCGTTGCTACGGGTGAAATTATTGATTATACGGGCGGATTGGAAGATTTAAAAAATAAAAAACTCAGAGTTTTACATGACGAAAGTTTTATTGACGACCCTACAAGGATTATCAGGGGGTTGAAATTTTCCGTACGTTTCGGGTTTGAGCTTGAAGAACATACCAAAAAACTTCAAGAAGAATACTTGAACAATATCAATTATGATATGAGTTACAAACGCGTAAAAAAAGAACTTGTCGAAACATTTAATCTTAATTCACAACTTGCATTTGAAAAATTTATTAATGAAAAAATTTATAAATTAGTAACCCCGAATGATGTCCGATTACCCAAAGTGAATATTGAAAAATTGGTAGAGAAATATATATTGGAAGCTGAACAGCCAAGAAGTGAGACAGCTGAGTCAGATATAATTGATTTGTTTATTAACGGCTTTACTTTTTGTTCTTCCGAAAGATTCTCTGATTATCTTAGCTGCATAGCCGCTTGGCTGCTTAGCTGCTTAGCTTTTGATAACAACCATACCTCTAAACCTCCATACCTCCATACCTCTGTTTGGCTTATTTACGTCGGGGTTTTGGGTGATTTGTCAAGGCTTCCTTTGACCAAAACCGAACAAAAAATTCTTGATGATGTTCCAAAAATTGAACCGAAAACGGATTTTGAAATTTATAAAATGTTTGAAAATCTGCGAATTGAAAGTATTTTACTCTATGCAATTTTGAAAAACGAAAGTATTGTAAGGCATTATCTTGATGATTTGTGCGGAATAAAAATCGAAATTACGGGTGATGACTTGAAAAATTTGGGAATTGAACCTTCGCCCGAATATCAGAAAATTTTCGATACCGTTTTGAAAGAAAAACTAAAAAACCCGAACATGACAAAAAGTGACGAATTGAAAATCGTTAAAAATAAATTTTCTTGAAGTTGTTCGTTTTTTACATATAATAAAAATTATGAAATATAGAGAAAACGTTAGAAACTTTTGTATCATTGCCCACATAGACCACGGAAAATCCACACTTGCCGACAGATTGCTCGAAAAAACGGGTACGGTTGCGCAGCGTGATATGCAAAACCAGATTTTGGATTCAATGGATATCGAGCGTGAACGCGGTATTACAATCAAACTTAACTCCGCAAGAATGAGTTATAAAGCCAAAGATGGCAAAGATTACGAACTTAATCTTATTGATACCCCGGGACATGTTGATTTTTCGTATGAAGTTTCACGTTCTCTTGCCGCTTGCGAAGGTGCTTTGCTGATTGTTGACGCTACGCAGGGAGTTGAGGCGCAAACTCTCGCCAATGTTTATCTTGCTATTGAACAGAATTTGGAAATTATCCCTGTTATTAACAAAATTGACCTTCCTTCGGCTGATGTCGAACGCGTAAAACAAGAGATTGAAGAAGTTTTGGGAATTGATGCATCTTTAGCAATTCCCGTAAGCGCAAAAGCAGGAATTGGTATTGATGAAGTTTTGGAGGCGGTTGTGGAATTAATTCCTCCGCCCGCTGATAATTCCGACAAACCCTTGAGAGCGCTTGTTTTTGACAGTGCTTACGATCAGTATTTGGGAACACTTTGTTTCTTTAAAGTTATTGACGGAAAAATTAAATTGGGCGACAGAGTTAAGTTTATGGCATCGGGAAAAGAATATGATGTCGTGGAATTGGGCTTTCAAACTCCTTCAAGAGTGCAGACGGACGAACTTGTTTGCGGTGATGTAGGTTATTTTGCGGGTTCAATAAAAGAATTGACAAGATTTGTCGGCGATACCGTTACAACGGTTGAAAATCCCGCCAAAGAACCTTTACCCGGATACAAAGAGGCTTTGCCAATGGTATTTTCGGGTATGTATCCCGTTGATAATGACGATTATGCGGATTTGAAAGAGGCACTCGAAAAATTACAACTGAGCGACAGCAGTATTACTTTTGAACCCGAAACGTCAAGCGCATTGGGATTTGGGTTCAGATGCGGATTTTTGGGCATGCTTCACATGGAAATCGCTCAGGAAAGACTGGAAAGAGAATACGGGCTTACACTTGTTACAACAGCTCCTTCGGTTGTTTACAGAGTGTACAAAACCAACGGGGAAATGGTGGAAATCGACAACCCCGCCAATCTTCCGCCCGCACAAACAAGAGATTATATAGAAGAACCTTATGTAAAAGTTCAGATTATTGCTCCGAATGATTATGTCGGAACATTAATGGATTTGGCGCAAACAAAACGCGGTATATTTATTACAATGTCTTATATCGACAAAGTTCGCGCAAGTTTGGAATACGAAATTCCTTTGAGCGAGGTAATTACGGATTTTTACGACCAGTTAAAATCCCGTACAAAAGGCTATGCAAGCATGGATTACGAGTTCAAAGATTATAAACGCTCAAAATTGGTTAAGCTGGATATAATGCTTGCGGGTGAAGTTGTTGACGCTCTTTCCGTAATCTGTCACGAGGACAGTGCTTTTTATATCGGTCAAAAATTAACCGCAAAATTGAAAGACATTATTCCGCGCCAGTTGTTTGAAGTTCCCATTCAGGCTGCAATAGGCGGAAGGGTAATTGCAAGAACAAATATAAAAGCGTTGCGCAAAAACGTTTTGGATAAATGTTACGGTGGTGATATTACACGTAAACGCAAATTATTGGAAAAACAAAAGAAAGGCAAAAAGCGAATGAAATCAGTCGGACGTGTAGATGTTCCTCAAGAGGCATTTATGGCCGTTCTGAGTCTTGATGACGATTAATTTTGTTTGCCTTGATGACGGCTGCGGTTCTGTTTGTAACCCCAAGTTTTTTGAAAATTGATGTAAAATGAGCCTTAACCGTATCTTCGGTAATAACAAGAATTTTTGCGATTTGCTTGTTTGTATAGCCTAAGAGTAAATATTTGAATACTTCTTTTTCACGAGCAGTAAATTCGTTTTCGTTCTTTTTCATAATCTCTCTTTCTATGGTTATACTATCAAAAGCAGATATATATTCTATTAGACTAATCGGTACAATTTGTTGATAAACCGCGCTGTGCGAGATTTTAGTATAACGGTATGTAAAGAATTGTTACAAAGTATGTAAAAAATATATATTCTTTACGCAATTTTTAAATAAGAAAATACTTTATATAAGTACGGAAATCAATTTAAGGAAATTGAAATTAAGAGAAAAGTATAATATAAGGAGAATGGAAATGGACGGATTTGATGTTGGATTTAACAAAGCAACGGCTGCAGGATTTTTGCATAATTTAAACAAATTAGGCGGAACCAATAAAACAGATAGTCTTGAATTTTTTGGTATTAATACAATAAAAAATGATAAGAGTTTTTATCCGGGATTATCTTTAAACAAAAATTATTTAAATTCCGGAACAATGCAAACGCTTGCTGCACTAAATGGTAACATTACACCTGAAATGGCAACAGATAACCTATTATGTGATGTTGTAATTGACAAAAAATACTTAGTATAGCAATTATAAAAAATGACCGAAAGGTCATTTTTTTTGATTATTTATATAAAACTATAAAAATCAATCGACCTTTGACTGAGCGAACAATCAATGTTTGTGAGGAAACAACAAAGGCTCGTATTGTTTGAGCGGTAAAATCAAAACAAAAGCTGGATTGCGGATTGGCGGCAGAGGGCGAGTTGTTTTGCGACAGCAAAACACGCAGACCCGTTTATTGCCGCCAACCAAGCAGC
>CADBNI010000079.1 GCA_902795965.1 uncultured bacterium | reverse complement strand
GTTTGACAATTATTGTTTAGACTTAATATATCTACGTGCGTAGCACTGAGTTTAGTGGTGATTAAACGGTTATGGCGCGGTTTTTCTTTCTTATCCAATATTCTTTCTTTTTGTTTTTGGGCGAGGCAAAAAGAAAGAATATTGGTGCGGGGTTTGGGGGTGCATAGCCCCCAAAATATAAAAAATGATATAAATTGTCACTATAACCAAACATTTGGTTGATTAACAATTACAATAAATCAATAAAAATGCCCCTTTAGGGGCAAAACCTTTCCATTGTTACTAAGTGTTATTTGTTTTTATATTTATAACTCAAAAGACTGTAAGTATCGGAAGAAGATGAACCGTCACCGTAAAATACCGACATATCTGTCGCTCTGCGGTTATTAAACTCATCCTCAACTTCCATACGCGCACAAGTTACGTCATAGGCGGAAATCTCGGCACTCGTAAGTTTGCCGTCATGATTTGTATCCATTTCGTCAAAATGTTCAAGAATTTTTGACATAGTGCTTTCGGAAAGTCCGCTTGCACCTGATGCAAAAAGCTGGGTTAACTCGGTTTTTGTCAAACCTTGTCTTGAGATAAGATTTGAAAGGTTATTCATCTCCTGTTCGGTAATTTTACCGTCACCATCTTTATCAATCTTTGAAAAATTACTTTGCAAATAAGATGCAAAAGATTGGTTTAAAACATTGGCATTTTTACTGTCCCCTCTTGCCTCGTTAATGTTTTCCAAAGTCAAACCGTTAGGATACTTTGATGCAAGATAAGAATAAGTACTTGTCAAGCCTGATGCAATTCCCGAAAGTATTCCGTTATTGTTGTTTGGCATAAATTTTTCCTTCTAAAGTTTAACACGTTAATATATTAATAATTTTTTCAAACATGTCAAACCTCCAAATATATGAGAAATGATTTGAATAATATATATTTATTTTAATAATAACAGTGTATCTTTTTATATCCCATTTTTATATTGCGGGGCGTATGCCGCCCCATCGCAGTTTCTTTCTTGTACCGACAAGAAAGTGCGGGGTTTGGGGGCGCAAAGCCCCCAAATATAATAAATACATTAAACCCCTCACCTGAATTGCTAAATTCGCAATGCTCATTAAGCAATTCTTCCCTCTCCCTCAAGGGGCGAGGGAAATTTATAATATAAACATAATTTTACTTATGTAAAATTATGTAACAAATTCCTTCAAATCTCTAAAGTTTTTTGAAAACCATACCGATTTATAAACTGTTAGAGAAAAATAAGGAGTGTGTTATGGACGAGAAAAAAATTACCGATATGGAAGATTTGATGCTGGATTACGGTGAAATGACAAGTTTTGATTTCAATTCGCTTGATTACAGGCAGGTTAAAGATTTGCAAAGAATTACCGACAGCGAATATTCCAAAAAACCTTATGCGTTTAAATACGGAAATTTTGATTTGGTCGATATGATACACGCATTCATTACCCTAAGTCAAAGAGAAAATGCCTGAGGAGTATAAAATGAACGATAAAGAACTTTTTGAAAATAATTGCCTGCCACTTTTTTGGCTCGAGGACGAAGAAAATTTTGAAACCCATCAAATCGCGCCCAGAAAAGATTTGCAGACACTGTTAGCCGAACTCGAGGACATCAAAAACAAAATTGATGATATCTCGGCAAAAGAATGGCACCTTGCGAAATTGATGAAATTTCACAAAGAAGGATTTACTACACACTAACCTACTACTAAAACGACTGCCGCTTGGGGCAGATTGTCGTCGGAATTTGTCCGACGATTTTTTTTATGCAAATTTCGGAACACCAACCGCATTCACCAATATGTCAATAACCTTTGGCATCTGACATTCAAACGAATAACCGCCGTTTCTTAATGAACACTTTTTGCAATCACACTTTATGGAATAACATTCCATAGCCTGCTCCGTCCAACTTTGCGTGATAGAATCCGAAATTTCCCCGTTAGTTTGCGGATAAAATATCTCCATAAAAAACCTCCAAAAACACCCAATGGTATTTTAACTCTTTTGGCTGGAGGTTTAATCCTTTAAACGGTGGATATGTTAAAAATTTGTTTTTTAAATAATTCTATTTATAGTTAAGCATTATTTGGGAGCTATGCGCCCCCAAACCCCGCACCAATATTCTTTCTTTTTGATTTTGGGCGAGGCAAAAAGAATATTGGATAAGAAAGCGGATTGGCGGCAGAGAGTGGAGTTGTTTTGCGACAGCAAAACACGCAACTCGTTTCATGCCGACAACCAAGCAGAAAAACCGCGCCATAACCGTTTAATCACCACTAAACTCAGTGCTACGCACGTAGATATATTAAGTCTAAACAATAATTGTCAAAC
>CADBNI010000078.1 GCA_902795965.1 uncultured bacterium | reverse complement strand
GCTACGCACGTAGATATTCTAAGTCTAAACTAAAATTTACAAAGATAACATAAAAACTTCGTTCACATCAAATGTAATGCTCCACCTGAGGCGGAATAACTCACTCGGTGTCACCCTGAACTTGTTTCAGGGTCTATCAATGCTTATCGTTCAGACAAATTCCGCCTTGTTGTCGTGTCGCAAACATTTGATTGTGCACTGCGTCAAAGGTCGGATTGATTTAATTTTATTAAATTTAATTTATCTTAGCTTTCCTTTCAAACCAAAGCTAACTGTTGTGCTTCAGTGAACATATTCATCAAGTCTGATATGTCATGTTCAACATCAGAAAGCACTTCGTTTTTAATGTTAGCCAAATCTTCCTGCATCAATCTTCTTGGAGAACCTTCTTCCATTGAGTGATTTCTCAAAAGATAAGACGGGTGGAAAATTGTCATTGCCTTGTATTCGATACCGTCAACCGTAACGGTTAACCATTGTCCTCTGACTTTTGAAATTGTTTGTTTTTTGTCAAGTTCGACAAAAGATTTCAAAGCAGTAGCACCGCAAAGAATTATTGCACGTGGTTTGATAATATCAATTTGTGCGTCCAAAAATTTTCTGCAAGCTGATTTTTCTTCATCAGTCGGAACTCTGTTTTCGGGCGGTCTGCATTTTACGGTGTTAATAATATAAACATCTTCATCTCTTGAAATTCCCGCATTTGCAAGAAATTCGGTCAAAAGTTTTCCCGCGCGTCCGACAAACGGTCTGCCCGTCATATCTTCGGTTTCTCCGGGAGCTTCGCCTATCAGTACGATTTTAGCGGTTGAGGGGTTTCCGTCCGAAAACACAACATTGTGTCTTGTTGATGCCAAAGCGCAGCCCTTACAGCTTTCACATTTTTTTCTGACTATCTCCAAACAGTTCTTCTTCATATTTTCTCCTCTTTAAATAATCCTACATTGTACTTTTTACAATATCTTTTTAATTCCTTCATTATTACGTTCGATAACATGAACACTGCTATTAAGTTTGGCACAGCCAAGAATAAAGTAAATGCATCAGATAGATTAATTATACTTTTAAAGTTCATGGCTGAACCTATAATTATGAATATACAATATATAACTTGAAAAGTTCTTGTTGTCAATTTTGTTTCGCCAAATAAATAATTCCAGGCTTTAATTCCATAATACGAACCGCATAACATTGTAGATAAAACGAAACAACTTGCCATAAATGTCAATAAAATCGGGAAGAAAGGACAAACACTTCCGAATGCTTTTGACGTCAATTCAATACCTGCAATTCCCGTTGTATTGAGATATTCGTCCGAAACCACTATGACAAAAGCCGTAGCAGAGCCGACTATCACAGTATCTACGAAAGGCTGTAACATTGCGATAAATGCCTGAGCAACGGGTTTTGATGTTTTGACCGCAGAAAATGCGATAGGCGCGGTTCCAAGTCCCGCTTCATTTGCAAACATTGCACGACGAAATCCCCACAGCATGCAGGTGAACATTCCGCCCGCCAAAGCTCGAGGTTCAAATGCTTCTTTCAATATCATCGCTACCGTATGCGGAACATGCCCGATATTGTAAAGACAAACCGCAAACGCAGTCAAAACATATAATGTACACATTACTGGAGTAACTTTTGAGGTAAATTTACCTATGGCTTTTATACCGCCGATTATAGTGAAATAAGTGATTACGGCAACAATTAAACCTAAAAGCCAGCTTTGATTGGCAAAAAAGCTGTTTTCTCCGCCCGTAACTTCGGTTATTTGAGTTGTCATGGCATTTATTTGGAACAAATTCCACCCGCCAATCATTGCAAATACACAGCAAACCGCGTAAATTTTTGAAAGATACGGAGCAAATTTTCCGATATATTTGTTATTTTTCAAAGCACCTTCAATGTAATACATCGGACCGCCCGCGATTGTTCCGTCAGGATTGACTTTGCGAAATTTTATTCCCAAAAGTACTTCCGCAAATTTGAGAGCCATAGAGAAAAATCCTACGCAAATCATCCAAAAAATTACCCCCGGCCCGCCGATTGAAACCGCGGCAGCAGAACCCGCTACGTTTCCTATACCTGCGGAGGCAGAAATAGTTGCGGTAAGTGCCTGAAAAGATGATACTTCTCCGCGTTTTTTCTTTTTTATAATGTCTTTGTGTTCGTAGTTTTTGGTAATGAGCTTGAGTGCATGCTTAAATCCCCAAACCCCGATAAACCTTGTTCTTATAGTAAAATAAAGCGCAGCACAAACTAACAGAGCAACCAAAAATTCGATTTTTACACCGTTGATTGTGATTGAACTAAAAATAATCCCTGAAATTTTATCGGCTATTGGAGATAAAAATGTATCTATCGCTGTGTCTAAGTTCATCGCTGATTTATTGTAACACAAATAAAATTTAATAGCTACCAAGGATAATCAGGTGCGATTTTCCACCCGTCATGCATGATTAATCCGCTGCAGTATGTACCTGCATTACTTGTTGCAGTCTTTGAACAGCCATAACTCCCTGATGTTAATTCAGTTCTGCTCCTACCTTGACCATACATGTACACACCACTTCTGTCAAAATTGCCACGGGAATCATTTCTTGATGTTTTAGCTATTATAATATCAAATGCATCTTTGTCTGTTTTATTCGGACCTTTTTTCCCGTTTAAATCCACATATATTTCACAAAAAGAACCTCGAGGCCAAAACCCAATCACACTACCGTTAGCCAAAACCATGCCGTAAGTTGAGTTTTGTGAGGCCGGAAAATACGAATTATCGGCAACACCGTTTGACCATATATATTCATCTGCCCAGCATTCGTTGGATTTATATTTACATTCTTTTGCTACTTTTATGTACGGTTTTAGATACTGTTCAAAAAATGTTTTTCCGTAAGTGTATGTATTTGCACCCCAGCCTGCATTCGGTATCTCCCAAGTTTCCAAAAGTCCGTTTTCTGTTTCGGACATGCGGATTGCTTGATAGAGAATACTGTACGTTTCTTTCAAACGATTAACCGTTTCATGCTTTTGATAATTTTTAATCAATGTCGGCATGGTTACGGTGGCCACAACTCCGATAATTCCGAGGGTGATTAGAACTTCTGCAAGTGTGAATCCTCTTTTCATAAAGCTCCTTTTTAAAATATATTAATATCTATACTAATTATTATAGTATATTTACTATAATTTGTCAATATGATTGTTATAAATATTTAAAATTACTAATATTGTTATTATGGATTATAAATTTGATAATATTTCTATAATGAATTTTATAAAAATTCTAACAACATATAGAGGACTATCCCTTAGGAAACTTTTAGTAAAATTAAGCAATGAAAAAGAATACAGTAATTGTTATCCGAGTTTTTATACAAAACTAAAAAACGGCACTATCAGATTTTCCGAAGTTAAAGACATTGCCGAAACTTTGGGGTATGAAATTGTTTTTAAAGACATAAGGAATTAAACAAAATTTTTACCTTCGCAAAAGCAGATTTATACCTGCCGTAAAATAGCTTTTTACCTCTGCAAAAGACCGTATCTTAAACAACATCTTCAAAATATATCTCGGTCTTAAATAAAAACGCTTAACCGCGGATTTATGAAGCTCAAAAACCCTGTCACGCGAAAGTGTATGGGTATTGACCGCAGGATAATAATATGCGTTTTCAAAAGATGTTTCTTTATCAAACAAATTATTTTCTTTTGCGTAATCATAAAACCTTGAACCCGGAAGCGGTGTTGCGGTGTAAAAACTTATAAAATCACTGTTTAGTTCTATCGCAAACCGAATTGTTTCTTCAATGGTTTCTTCCGTTTCCCAGGGCAAACCGATTACAAAATAGTTATAAATCCTTATTTTTGCCTTTTTAAAAATCGAAACGGTACGCCGTACATCATCAAGTTTTATCTTTTTGCCAATCTTATCGAGCATATATTGAGAACCGCTCTCAACCCCGACACTGACAAGTCTGCAACCTGATTTATACATAATTTTTGCCATCTCAAAATCCGCGGTATCGGCTCTCGTATTAGCTGACCACGTAATTTTCAAACCGCTTTCGATAATTGCATTGCAAAGTGAAATCGTCCAATCTCTGTCAATATTAAAAATATCCGACCAAAATACAAAATTCGTAATCCCGTATTTTTCAACGCATTCCCTAATCTCTGCCACAATATTTTCGGGCGAACGCTTCCTGACCTTTGCGCCCGAAACGGGAGTTGCAAGACAGAAAAAGCAATGAAACGGGCAGCCGCGCGAAACTTTTACAACAGCCTGAACCTTGTTGTTATCGGGTCGTCTGTAAATCGAATTATCCACCAAATGCCTTGCGGGAAAAGGAATTTCATCAAGATTTTCGATAAAAGGTCTTTGTCCCGTAAATTTTATTTCACCGTTTTCGCGATAATAAATCCCCAAAATTTCCGATTTATTCTTGCCCTCAAGAAGTTCGCGCAAAGTTTCTTCCGCTTCACCGAAAATTATAACATCAAGCGCATCACAATCTCTCATAACATCATTTGAAATTGTTAAAAATGCAGCGCCTTTCGCAAAAGTTATTACATCAGGTAAAACCTCTTTTGCAATCTTTAGCGCTTCCAAATCGTGTTGCAATGTCGGTGTAGCAGCATTTATCAGCAAATAGTCCGGTTGAAATTCTTTCAAATCTTTAACATAATCCCCGCCTTGACTGTAATCTCTTATTTTTGCTTCAAGCCCCGCTTTTTCGGCAACGGATGCAAGATACATCAAATCAGAAGGCGGTAAAGGCGGAATTACCAGCAATTCCTTTGTCGGCTGCTGACATCTGTCCTCTCTGTTTAAAACAGGGGAAGGAGGATATATTAAAAGAATTTTCTTTTTCATCATTTTTCCTTAACAGTATTTGCAATCAATGCCGCAATCGCAAGACAAACCGCACCTACTGCAAACGAATATTCCCAATGATAGTTTATGTAATCCGAACCCATTCCAAATGAGCATTGATTAATAAACCATGCAACAAGTGTACAAACAAATACCTGAGGTCCTGCGATAAAGATATTGAAAATCCCCATAACCGAACCTTCGGTACCTTTTTTTATAAACTGTGAAAGCATTGCAAACGGCAAAGCACAAATACTTGCCCAGCCGATACCCGCAACACCCATCATAGCTGCAACAATAACGGGTTCTTTTGAGAAAAACATTCCCATATATGCCAAAATCATTGTAATCAAAGAGATTATATGAACTTTTTTGTTTGTATATTTAGCTGACAAAACCCCTATCGGAATTGCAACCAAAAAACATACCAAATTAAATATCGCAAAACATATTGATGAGAAATTTGTACCCTGCAAAGTCGCATGAGAATAAAGTTCTTTGGTAGAATCCGCTGCAGATGTCAAATCGGGAACGCAATAAATCGTATGAACCGCGTACTGAGTAAAGAAAATCATCATACACATAGTACCGATCCAAGTGAAAAACTGCATTGTACAAATCTTTGAAACTTCGGGCGAAAGTGCGAAAAATCCCTTCAAAGAATCAAGAAAAGTTTCATCATTTTTTACTTCCTGCTTGACCTCTTGACTTCTTGTCGTCTTGCCTTCCGATATTTTTATACAAGTCCAAATCATACCGAGCGTAAACGCAAGTGCCGCCATTACAAATTGTGCGGGAATTGACATTTGATACTTGCAAACGATACTCAAAAACGGTGCAGTACCCGCAGCAATAACAGAACCCAAACCGATTGCAAGGCTGATATATGAATTTGCCAAAGAATGTTGTTCTTCGGGAACTACATCGGGAATTAAAGCTCTGTAAGGTCCTTGCGCAACGTTTACACACGCATCAATTACCCAAATCATAATTGCCGCAAATAAAAGTGCAGTCCACGAAGGAAGCTCCAATCCCGTAATATTGTGCAAAAGATTTGCGACAGATGCCGAGTTCGGAAAAATAACAAGAGCTATTGATGCCAAAATTGCACCGCCCAAAAGATACGGTCTGCGTCTTCCCAAAGGCGAAACGGTCTTGTCGCTCAAAGCTCCGATCAGCGGTTGAACAACCATTCCCGTAAACGGACCCGCAAGCCAAATCAATCCGTAAATAAACGGTGATGCGCCTAAATTTTCGGTAACAGGCCCCGAAAGAATTATTCTCATTTGCCAGGCAAATTGCAATCCGAAAAAGCCCAAAGCGAAATTCAAAAATTGAGCCGTAGTAAATTTTTTCAAAGAATTATTTTCGTCCATAAAGTTCTCCCCAATCCTTTATAATATTAGCCCGAACAAGTTTTGAGGTCAAGAGAATATTAACCTTGGATAATTTCCACAAGTCCTTTCAAAACCGTATTGTAAGGAGTCGGAATGTTGTGCTTTTTACCGAATTTAATCATATCACCCGCAAAAATTTCAACCTCGGTTTTTCTTCCAGCTTCAATATCCTGTAACATTGAAGTTTTGCCCTCAGGTGACATTTGTCTAAACTGCAAAAGTGCATCTTCAATCATTTTATCCGTATTTTTTACACCTTCGGCTTTTGCAACAGTTTGAACCTCTTTCATTGTTTCAACAATAAACTCCATACATTTGGGGTTATTCATCATATTACCAAATGTCATTCTCAAAATTGCGGAAATCTGATTTGACGATACATTCAGCATATATTTCAGCCACATTGAATAAATAATATCATTCGGCACAATATAATTAATACCGACTTTATCAAAAAAGTTTCTGACAATTCGGATATTTTCCGATTTTTCAACAGAACCGAAAACAATTTTATTCACGCCGTCATGTTTAATGTTTCGACCTTCCCTCATTGAACTGTGACCGATAAAATACGAATACAAAACCTTTTCTTTGCCATAAGTATCCGCAATAAATTTTTCGCTCTTAACTCCATTCAAAAGCGACATTATAATCGTATTTTCACAGACAAAGTTTTTTATATTTTTTATAACATCAAAAAGACCGTTGAATTTTGTTGCAATAATAATTAAATCAGCCGTAAAATCTTTTTCTTCGGGTAAAATATAATTGAAATGTAATTCTTTGCCGTTGAAAATTATCGGGTTTTTGGTATAACGCTCAAACCTTTCTTTATCGGTCAATATTCGCAAATCGGTACAATCTCGGAGCTTTTCGGCATAAATCGTTCCAATCGCACCAAGTCCGCATATCAAAACATTTTTTATTTCTCTCATATTTTGATTTTATCATAAGAAAATTGTTGTTAAAATTTATTCACAAAAAAAAATTATTCGGGCAATTTTCACATCAAAAAATACTTTATATAGAAGTAGTGTAGTGGAAAAAGTGTGTAAATGGGATTGGAAATTTCAAGACCGCTGAGTGTGGGCGGTATTACTCCAAATATTAATTTTGCCCGAAACAGGTATGTAAGTTTCGGCAACTTCGATACGTTTGAGATTACGACCCTCGACCGTTACACAACCGAGCCTGCAATCAGAAAGATGATTTTGGCTAATCCTAAAATTAAAAACATAACAAAACAGTATAACCCCAGCCTTAACCTCAATATAATAGGATTGAGAGAGCTTTTGCGGACTCACGCAACAGATACGCGCAATATTGCGGACGGAATTGTCGAAAATCTTCCGTTTTCCCTGCAATACAGAGTTGATAAAAAATCACTTGATGATGCCGCGTATCTGCACGATTTGGGCAAAGTTTTAATCCCCGAAGAAATCTTAAACAAACCCGCAAAACTTGATGATGCCGAAACAAATATTATGCATACCCATTCGGAGTTGAGTTATGAACTTTTGAAAAATTCCGGTTTGAACAAAAAAACTCTTGAACTTATTCGTAATCATCACCAGAACGCAAAGCGTTCGGGTTATCCGCTTGTTGACAAGGATTTTAATGCCGATATAAATTTGCAAATTCTCACTGCTGCTGATAAATATTCGGCATTAACCGAAAAACGTCCGTACAAAGAGCCTTTGGAGCCAAGGCAAGCATTGACAATAATATATAGCGACGTAAAAGAGGGCAAAATGCACCCGATAGTTTTCAAAGCATTGACGGATTATGCCTGCTCAACCTTAGAAACCGTTCAAGAAGCCGTTTAGGATATTATAAATATCACCTAATTTATCAGAATTTGAATTTATCAATTTTTCCAAATCATTTTTTATGTCGGCAGGATTTTTGGGATAATATTCAAAATCAAAAAGCTGTTTTGGAGTAACATTCAACGCATTACAAACTCTTTCGAGAGTATCGGCGGTAACAAAATTTGTACCACATTCCAAAAACGAAAGCGAACGGCAACTCATATCAATCATTTCCGAAAGCTCTTCCTGTGTAAGTTTTCTCAATTCTCTGTAATATTTTATTTTTCTGCCTAATTGTTTTTTTATTTCATTCATACAAATCAATTATGTAATATTATAAATTTTTGAATAACGTATTTACAAATACTAAATAGTATGTTATAATAACAATATAAAAAGAAGTAATTTTTGAAAGGAGCTTGTATGAAATTGATATCAAAATGGAAAAAATCAGCCCCCACCCTAACCCTTTTCTATAACTCGAACAAAGTTCTCGTTAAGAAAAGCCTCTCACAAAACGATTATCAATCGTTTT
>CADBNI010000077.1 GCA_902795965.1 uncultured bacterium | reverse complement strand
CCTCTCCCCGTTGGGGCGAGGGTAGTTTATTCAACGATAACAACCTGTCTTCCTGACCTCTGTTCCTGCCTTTTAACAATTCCCTCAGCTTCTTAGCTGCTTCTTGCTTAGCTTCTTTCCTCATAATCTGTTCCTTTCTTTAAAAAAAATAAACTTATAAGTTTATTATAAACTAATAAATTTAATTTTGTCAAGCCGATTAAATGGATTTGTTGAAAAATATTTACGATATGACATCATGTGCTTATGAGGATAGTGACCGAGTTAAAAGAGGTTTTGTACCAAAAGGGTTTGAGCTTAAAATTTGTAGCGGAAGAACTTGCAAAGCGTTTGGGCAAGCCTTATTCGCTTGCCAATCTTTCCAATAAATTGCGCAACGAAACTATTACTTACAAAGAGATGAAAATAATTGCGGAAATAATTAATTGTAAGTTAGAGTTATGCGATTATTCGCCAAAGTAGTTTTTCAAACCTACTGTCAGTTTTTTGTTTCGGCAGAGTTTTTTGAGTTTTGAGATTGCGCGGTTTTCGATTTGGCGGATTCTTTCTCTTGAAACTCCGTATTGCGAACCGATTTCATCAAGGGTTTTTTTACTGCCGTTGTTGTCCAGACCGTAGCGCAAAATCAACACGTCACGTTCTTTCGGGCTTAGTTGGTTGAGCATTTTTCTTATATCGTCAAAAAGATTTTCCTGCGAAACTCTGTTTTCGGGGGCTATTGTGGATTCATCAACGATAAAATCCGCAATTTTTGAGGATTCTTCCGCCGAATTTGCGGGGGTTTCCATGCTTATTGTGGATTGAGCGGCTTTTACGATAGAACTTAGTTTGCTGACGGGAACACCCAAACGGTATGCGATTTCCTGTTTTGTCGGTGTATGACCGAGTTCCGTTGTTAAATCAATCGTTGCACGTCTTATTTTGCCGAGGGATTCAATCATGTGTATCGGAAGTCTGATTATTCTTGCTTTGTCTGCTATTGCACGGGTTATGGACTGTTGAATCCACCACGTTGCATAGGTAGAAAATTTGTAGCCTTTTGTGTAATCAAATCTTCCCGCAGCTTTCATCAAGCCCATATTGCCTTCCTGAATTAAGTCCAAAAAAGACATACCTCGTCCGATATATTTTTTGGCAATACTTACGACAAGTCTTAGGTTTGCGTTGACCAAAAGATTTTTGGAAAATTCGTCATGGTCGTGATAGATTTTTTTTGCAAGATCAAGTTCTTCTGCGGGTGACAAAAGCGGGATTTTGCCGATTTGTTGTAAGTAAATTCTCACGCTGTCGTCCGCATTAACCGATGACAAATTCTCTTGAACTTTCGGATCTTCAACGGATTCGAGAACGTCATCATCTTCTTGTTCATCAAGTTTATGGAAATCAATATTTTCGTCCGAAATTTCTTCGGACATAAGTCCGTATTTTTCAAGTTCTTTCTTCATTTTTGCTCTCTCAAGATTATTTTTATATTCTGATTATAATCAATTTTTTAATTTTTGTCTAACGGTTTCAAAAATTATTGCGCTGAGGGCATTTGAAACGTTAAGTGAATTAAAATCCGTCAACATTGGAATTTTTACGACAAAATCCGAAAGTTTTAACAGTGATTTTGACACTCCTGCGTGTTCTGCGCCCATAATCAATGCAAAGTTCATATCTTTGTAATTGATATCATAATAATTATCGTTCGCGCTTGCGTCTGCCGCAACTACCCACCAGTCGGAATTTTTTAATTTTTGAACGGCATTTACGGGACTGTTGACTTTTATTATCGGAATACGGTTAATCGCGCCTGCGCTGACTTTTTCGACTATTGCGTTAACTTGTACGTTTCTGCGTGAGGGGATAATTATTCCCGAAACACCCGCACAAACGCAGGTTCTGATTATTGCTCCCAAATTGTGAGAATCTTCCACTCCGTCAAGAATTACGAGTGAAGCGTTTTCGTGTTTTTCTTCCAAAAACTCATCCAAATCCTTATATTGTATAGGTGCGATTTGTGCAATAATTCCTTGGTGGTTAAATTCTGCATAAGGTTGGAATTTTTCTTTGGCGACAAATTGGAAAATTACTCCGTTTTCTTTCGCAAGTTCTTTGATTTTGTTGAGTTTTGCATCAGAATGAATATTTTTTGAGATGAGAATTTTGTTAATTTCTCGTCCTGCCAAAAGGGCTTCCGTTACCGCATTTTTACCGTAAATTACGTTATCCATTATTTTACTCCCGCAGAAGAAACCTCAAGCATTCTGTCAATACATTTCAGAGCTTTTGAAGCAATTTCTTTATCAACATCAATTTCGTGTTCTTCTTTTTCAAGTGCGTTGTAAATATCCGTCAGTGTGTGCCATTTCATGTTCGGGCAGACGATATCTTCTTTAATCAAAATAAATTCTTTTTCGGGATAATCTCTTTGCAATCTGTCAACTACCCCTTTTTCGGTTGCGATAATGAATTGCTTTTGGTCGCTTTCGATTGCATACTTCATAATTGCTGTTGTAGAACCGACAAAATCAGCTATTGCGCTTACGGATTGGTGGCATTCGGGGTGTGCCAAAACAAGCGCATCAGGATATTTTTTTCTCATTTCCATGACATCGTCAGGTCTTATTTGAAGGTGAGTCGGACAAAATCCCGGGTATGTCGTTACTTTTACGCTGCCTAATTTTTTCTCAACCCATTTGCCTAAATATGTATCGGGAAGAAAGAGGATTTCATCGGCTTTTAAGCTGTCAACTATTTTTATCGCGTTTGAGCTTGTACAGCAGATGTCGCATTCGGATTTTACCTCTGCAGTTGAATTTATGTAACAAACCGTCGGAATATTCGGGTGATTTTGTTTAAATTCTCTAAGTTGATTAAGGGTAATCATATCTGCCATGCGGCAGCCTGATTCAAGTCGCGGGAGAAGGACTTTTTTATCGGGACAGAGAATTTTTGCGGTTTGCGCCATAAAATATACCCCTGCAAAAAGAATTATATCCGCATCAGTTTTTGCCGCCATCTGACTTAAATACAAAGAATCACCTACAAAATCGGCAGCCTCGTCAACTTCCGCATTTTGGTAGCAATGCGCAAGTATAACGGCATTTTTCTCTCTCTTTAACTTATTTATTTTTTCGACAATTTCGTTCATCTCGGGTAAATTCTCCTACGTTTGATGTAAATTTATGTAAAATTTGCAATCTTTATAAAATATATAGTATAATAAAAATAGTGTTATAGCAAATAAAGTAAGAAAAGAAGTTTTATGGATTTAAAGAATATATTTTCACAGCTTTCCATGGGGAATAAGGATACCGTATATTTGTCGGTTACGCCCGGTGTCGGTTTGGAGCTTATCCAGCTTGATATGGTGACAAAAACTGTCAAGAAT
The DNA here is from genome assembly GCA_902795965.1 of uncultured bacterium. Taxonomy (GTDB): domain Bacteria; phylum Cyanobacteriota; class Vampirovibrionia; order Gastranaerophilales; family Gastranaerophilaceae; genus Stercorousia. The sequence goes on along the minus strand of CADBNI010000077.1, from coordinate 4,775 downwards.
TATTCGTACAGGCCTCTCGAATATAAAGAATCGTTAAGAGAAATTCAAGATATAGAAGCGTTCAAAACTGCGGTTACCGAACTGTTTGATGAATTAAAGATTAATATAAGAAGTAATATCGTTTTGAACCTTCCGATGGTTTTGTTCGGAAGTAAGGAGCTCCCGATATTACTTGCTGATGAAGCTGTTAATGAGGCTTTGATTTCGGAAGTTGAACAATCTTATGTATTCAGACGTTATGAACCGATAGTAAGCTGGTCTGATGCTCCGGTACAGCCTTCAGGTGATTTAAGAAAATTGTTCTATACGGCTATTCAGAAAAAAATGATTGATGAGATAAAGGCTGCTTTGTTAGAGTTGGGTGCTAACCTTGCCGGTGTTCAGACGTCATTGACTTCCGTATTGAAGGCTTTGGATTTTGCAGGGCTTGCCGAAACTCAGATGAAAGACGGAGTCTCTTGGAATTTGATGTTAATTACGCAAAACGGTTATTCAATTTGTTCAATGGTCGGCAAAAATATTGTTGATTTTTATGAAGAACCGCTTGCTATAAAATCATTTGAAGGTGATGAAATTTATAATGCGATTAATGCTTCGGCACAAATTGCCTTGATGGGTTATCCGGCAAATTATCTTTATATTGTTTCGGAAACCGATATGGTCAGTGCCGAACTTCTTGCCGGAAGATTGCAGGTTGAAGGTATTGTAAATTACCTTGAAAATAATGATTTCAAAAAACAGGATGTTATTCCTGTAGGTTTGGACGTATTGGAAAGTGCGGCACATAAGATTTCATTGGAAGCTATCGGTATCGCAGCAGGTTCTGCGGTTACAATGCCGATGACATTTGATTTTGTCGGAAGCGGTGATGTCTCGATAAAAGATAATCCGAATGAAATAGTTCATGTTGAATTAGGTTCTCTTGAATTTAATATTTCTCCAAATTCTGCAAAGAATATTGCGCTTGCAGTTGCCATTGTGCTTTTGATTCCTGTTTTTGCGCTTGCGTTGTTTGTACCTGTGATAGTCGGTAAGAAACAGGCTAAGTTGGACGAAATATCTTCAAAAAAACAACAACTTGAAACTCAAGTTAACAGTATGGAAGAACAACAAAATAAATTTCAAGATTTTGACGTAAATACCGAAATAAAGAAAATTCTTTCATCAAACAGAGCAAAATTGATGGCATACACCGCACTTGGTGATTCCGTTCCTTCAAAACTTTGGCTTACCTATTTTGTTGCAAAAGATAACGGGAAATTTAATATAAAGGGTGTATCTTCAAATGTTGAAGATGTTTATACATTCTTTAGAAATATGAAAGATTCATTGATAGGTACTCATTTAAGATTACATAAACTTGAAATGCAGGCGGATTCTGTTGATGATGCAGTTACGGTTGACCCTGCTCAGTCCGGTTCAAACTATGAATTTGAACTTACTAATATGGACGGTTCCGAGTTAAATCCGAGTGTTCAGACTACGGAAGGACAACCTGCGGAAAGTAAACAACAAGCCCCGCAAGAACAAAATACCGTAAATAATTTAGGAAAACCGTTATTAAACTTTGGAAATAATGGAAATTAAGGAGAGTACAGTGGAAAAATATAAAGTATATGCAAGAAAATTTAAGTTGGCTCTTACTATATTTGGGGTGACTTTGGTAATATTTGTTTTATTAATATCTAAAACTGTTCCGCAAATTCAAAAAATTTCTTCCATTCAATCTCAAACCAAAACAGAATCATCTTCGCTTGCTGATTTGGAAAGAAAATTAACCGAATTAAAAAAATCGCAAGAAGAAAAAATTAAAGAGGATAACAGCGTCGTAAAAGCATTTTTTAAACCAATAAGCAGTGTTCCCGATACGGAAGCTGCTATTTCCGATGAATTTGCGGAAATTTTGCAGCTTATGCGTGAAAATAAAATTAAAGCACGTTCAATAAAAAATGTTCCCGATCCTGATGATGATAATTTTGTAAAATTTGCGGGAAACAGATATTATGTTTGTCGTGTTTCAGCTGAAATGATTGCAAACTATACCGATTTTGAAAACTTTTTAAGAGATTTGTACAAACATGAACATTTCCTCGAAATTTCCAAAATTGAAATTGTTCCTTATCAAAAAAATAAAAGAATTTTGCTGATAAGTTTGCAAATTAAACTGTACGCTCAACGTGACCCGTCTACGGTAGTAAACCAGCCTGCTCCTCAACCTGCAGCGGAAGCAGCTCCTAAACCTGCTGAAAGTGCGGCAAATAATGTAGCTCCGGCACAGCAGCAAGAAAGTTCACCTGATGATTTTTAGGCAAACAATTTGTAGTTGATACCGAATAGGTTTTGACTGCTTTTCAGGCAGGTTTGACAGTAGGGTGTTTCGAGGCTTGAATGTTGTGAGTAGTCGGAAAAATCTGCTCCGCACCTTCCTCTGTGGTCGTTTGCAAGAAAAGGACAGGTGTAAACTCCTTTGGAAGTTAATATTCTGCCGTATTCGCAATCCAAACTGCTCCAAGATTGAGAAACACTGTCCTCTTGAGATTTGTTTTTATCAAAGTACGGATTTATCGTAAAATTGTTGTTTTGTGCATCAAATCCCAATTTTTTGCATATAGGTTTAAATTCTTCGATTAATTTTTGCGAACCTTCATTATAGTAATCCGTAATGCATAATATCGGGTTAAAACCGTATTTTACGAGATTTTTTACGGCATTTAGAGTGTTTCTGTATGCACCTCTGCTCCTTATTTCGTCATTTTTCATTTCGTCATAGTGATCTATGCTTAGTTTGAAAATAATTTCGTTTGAGCCTTCATCTTCAACACGTTTTAAAAATCTTGCTTTCTTTTCGTTTATAAAAGTTCCGTTAGTAAATATACATACATTTGTACGTTTCAGACACATTCTTAAAATAGTGTTAAAATCAGGATGTGTCATAGGTTCTGCTCCCGTAAGATATATGCACTGTATGTTTTCCGATTTTGTATCAGTGAGTGCTTTTTTGATAATGTCAACGGATATAAAATCTTTGACTGATTTGCTCAGCGGAAAATCTATATAGCAATGTCTGCATCTTTGGTTGCAGTTTTTTGCGGTAAGTTCTATAAAAAGATTGTTCAATTCCTTCATCTTACATGTCGGTGCGAGAAATGCGGTACTTGTCATTTTTAACTCCTTTCAAAATTATTTTATAACCGTAAAATTATTTTGAAATTAGCCGACAGGGGAATAATTTTTCATTAATTTCAATTATTTTTCAAAATCTTTGGGATTTTTATCGGAAAGCCATTTTTGCATAATATAATTTTCATAACTCAGTGCAAAATTGTAAAGCGCATTGACCAAAACCCTTCCGCTGTCAGATTTTCCGACAATCAAGAAATCTCCTGAATTGTTTTCGGCAAGCATAATTTCTCTGTGAACGATTTTGTCAACGTGTTTTTTGGGGTTTTTATTTATGACAATTTTAATCCATTCGCAAAGCAGTTTTGTTGCGGTGGTTTTGTTCGAAATGAGTTCATCATTTTTTGATTGAAGATATTTTGAAAATTCTTTCAGTATCATTTAATCTCAAAAAGGTGTTGTTGCCGCAAGGCAGACAATGTCCGTTATTTCGTGTTTTGCAAATTCTTTTATCATTTCTTCAAATGTTGAGCCTGTTGTGCAGATATCATCAATGAGAAGAATTGTTTTGCCGTTGTAGTTTGTTTTGTCGACTTCAAAGGCATTTGAGAGGTTTTGCATACGCTCGTGCCGTTTGAGTTTGTATTGCGGTTTTGTATCTTTTATTCGTTTAATTAAATCTTTGTTGAAAGTACAGCCTGTCAGACGGCAAAATTCTTCGCCGACAAGGTTCATGTGGTTGTATTTGCGTTTTTTCTCACGTTTTTTGAAGATGGGGACGGGAACGACTTCAAAATCTTTTCTGTCCGTAATTTGTTCAAAATATTCCGCCATAAATTTTGCAAGATAGTATGCAAGATCCGGTTGGTTGTGGTATTTCAGTCCTCTGATTAATTTTTGAAGATTTTTTGAGTAAATCCCTGCGCAGTAGATTTTTTTGCATTCAACAATTCGGTTAATTTTTACGGGCAGATAATCAAGCTCGTCATAGCATTTGGAACACATTTTGACGGCTTCTTTCGAACTTTTGCAAAAGTAGCATTTTTTCTTGTAAATCCAATCCAATAACCTGTCAAAAAACCTGAGCATAAAAATATATTAACACAATCAAAGCTCTGATGCCATTTTGTAAATGTAATTCAATTTGTCCGTATCGGTTTTTTTGATTATTGCCACAATATTTTCGATAAGCTCCTCACGAGAAAATTCATTGTCTGATTTAAAAAGCTCTGAGTAGTTGATATTCAGTGTTTTGCATAATCTTTCTATTAAATCGGCGGACGGAAAACTCTTTGCGGTTTCTATAAAAGAAATATGACGCGGAGCAACTTCTACCGCTTCAGCCAATTCTTCCTGCGTAAATCCGCGCTTTTTTCTAATTTCTTTGAGCCTTTTGGCAAATGCTTCTTTTAAATTCATATAAACCTCAATAAAATGATAAGAATAATTTTTTAACTTAAACACGAAATAAAAAGTAATATTATATTGACAAAATATGATATATAAAGTATAATTTGTATATATGAGGTAATATTTGAGAGGCTAAATTATGAAAGAAGCTAAGAAGTTGAGGGAATTGTTAAAAGGCAGGAACAGAGGTCAGGAAGACAGGTTGTTATCGTTGAATAAACTACCCTCGCCCCAACGGGGAGAGG
>CADBNI010000076.1 GCA_902795965.1 uncultured bacterium | reverse complement strand
CTTTAAGGGTAAAATTGAACCCCTCACCCGCATTTGTACGGCTCCGCCTACAAATGCTCCCTCTCCCCGTTGGGGCGAGGGTTGAACTTCCTCTAACGTAAAACCAAATTGTTTTTTCATATTAATCTCCCGTATTCTTTTTATGATATATATTATCCTTTTAACATGATAAAAAATAATTTGCAAGTAATATACAATACAGTTTAATGAATAACAATAATGTAAAGAAAATACTTGCTGATAACATTAGACTATTGAGAACCAAAAAACGATATTCACAAGAAGCTATTGCAGATTTTGCAAATATCGGACAAAGCAAAATCAGTGAAATCGAAAACGAGCATTCAAACCCAAATCTTGAAACCATAATAAAAATTGCCAATGCATTGCAGGTGAGGGTTAAGGATTTGTTTGAGGAGTAAATTGACACTTCGGTTTGTGTGCGATAAATTGGTTTTATGGAAGTAAATGTTATCGGAGCAGGGCTTGCAGGCTCGGAAGCTGCTTTGCAGCTTGCAAAACAAGGAATTAACGTAAACCTGTACGAAATGCGTCCGAAAAAAATGACGGGAGCGCACAAAACCGAAAAATTTGCCGAATTTGTTTGTTCAAACAGTCTTGGGGCATCTGATTGTTCAAACGCGTCAGGTTTGCTTAAAAAAGAAATGGAAATCTTAGGCGGAGAACTTATTAAAATTGCCCGTAATTGTTCCGTTCCTGCGGGTAATGCGCTTGCAATCGACAGGGAACTTTTTTCCAAAACCGTTACCGATACGGTTAAAAACAATTCGTTTATAAATATAATAAATGAAGAAGTAACCGAAATCCCCGAAGGTTATACGATTTTGGCTTCAGGGCCTTTGACGTCCGACAAGTTAGCTGAAGATATAAAAAAGTTTACCAAAGAAGAACACCTGCATTTTTTTGATGCAATCGCACCGATTGTCGAAAAAGAAAGTATCAATTTTGACAAAGCGTTTTGGGCAAGCCGTTATGACAAAGGTGAGGCATCTTATATAAACTGCCCTATGAACAAAGAAGAATATGAAAAATTTTATGATATTTTGATTAATGCTCCAAAAATAGAGTTAAAAGAGTTTGAAAAGAATGCAAAATTTTTTGAAAGCTGTTTGCCTGTTGAAGTTCTTGCATCACGCGGAATTGATACCCTTAGATTTGGTCCTATGAAACCTGTCGGGCTTGTTGATAAGCGTACGGGAGTTGAAAATTATGCCGTAGTGCAATTAAGACAAGACGACTCTGCCAAAACACTTTTTAATCTTGTCGGTTTTCAAACCAATCTTAAATGGGGAAGTCAAAAAGAACTTTTGCAGTCAATCCCGGGACTTGAAAATGCAAATATCGTGCGATACGGGGTTATGCACAGAAATACTTTCATAAATTCTCCAAAAGTTTTGAAACCGACTTTGCAGTCGAGAGTGCGTGAAAATCTTTTCTTTGCGGGTCAGTTGACGGGAACGGAAGGTTATACCGAATCAATAGCGACAGGTTTGCTTGCAGGGATTAATACGGCTCGCTTAATTAAAGGCGAAAATTTGCTTGTTCTGCCCGATATTACAATATTAGGGGCTTTGACGCATTATATAAGTGATGAAAATCATGACAAATTTCAACCGATAAATTCAAATTGGGGTATCATTGCACCGATTGAACTTCCCAAAAAAGAACGCAAAAACAAAAAACTTAAAGCGGAATTGCTCTCAAAGCGTTCGATAGAATATTTGTTAAGCGTTTAAATTTATTATTATTTTTAAAAATGAACTTTTTTATTTTAGTATCGTTATATTAGTACAGAGGTTGAAAAAAATGAATAACAGATGTAACAAGTACGAAGCACTATTTACATTCGGCAACGAAGAAACCTTAAAACAACATATCGAAACCTGTGAAGATTGCAAAAAAGAACAGGAAAAAATGGATAAAGTTTCGTCATTGCTGAAAGAAGTAAAACCGTATTATCTCACACAAAGACGAAAAACCGCAAAACTTAAAGTTGCCTGTGCAATGTTTGTGATAATTCTAAGCGGTGCAACTCTTGGGATAATAAACTTCAACTCGGATATTTCCGACATAATCAAATACGGAAATACTCTTAGTGCGGAAGATTTAGGACTTCCGACCGACTCGTACGGACTTTTGATGGTGGAATAAGTGGACTTTAAACAAGTAGTTAACGAAAATAAAAATAACGTAAGAAGTATAATAAGACTTATTACAAAAGAAACAAACGAAGATTTGGAACAAGAGGTTTATCTCAAAGTTTGGAAAAATTCCAATAAATATATAGAAAAAGGAACTTTCAAATCTTGGATAAATACGATTGCGAAAAATGTTTCAAAAGATTATCTCAAATCCGTTCAAAAACGAAATCAAGACAGTTTGACAACAGATGATGAAGTTTTGAACAACGTGAAAGATAAAAAATCAACCCCCGAGCTCAGGTTGATTAAAAACGACAGGCAGCAAAGGATTACGGAAGCGATTGAATCGCTTAAACCGAAATTCAAGGAAGTTGTTATGTTGTGCGAAATATACGGTTATACTTATGAAGATGCGGCATTCAAACTTAAATGCCCTGTCGGAACCATAAAATCGAGGCTGTATAACGCAAAAAAAGAATTGGCAGTGTTACTCAAAGATCTATTATGAAAGGATATTATCATGAAAAAAACATTAATTATGGCAAGCGTACTTGTATTTGCGGCATCTGCAATGTGCTATGCACAGGACACAACAACCGCAGCTACTACCACAAAACAAGGGGTTAATGCACCGGCAAGACCCGATTTTAAAAGACCTCCGAAAGGCCCTGATTTCAAAAAAAGAAATGCAGAGTTTGAAAAACGTCTTAAGCTGACAGACGAACAAAAATCTCAGGCTGAAAAAATTCGTAGACAAGGGTTTGAAAAAATGAAACCTTTGATGGAACAGATGAAAAACAAACAAGACGAAATTAAAAACCTCAAAGAACAGGGAAAATCCGAACAAATTGAACAGATAAAAAAAGAACTCGGAGCGTTGAGGCACGAAGCTCATGAAATTCGTATGCAAAATATGAAAGATTTTGAAACGATTTTGACAAACAAACAGAAAAAAGAACTTAAAAAAATGAAAGAAGAAGGACGTAAAAAGTTCGAACAGCAACATCGTCCGCACCCGAACTTTGGCGGTATGATGCCTCCTCCTCCGAAAGAAGAAAAATAACAGACAAAAAGGGTTGATTTTTTATCAACCCTTTTTTATATTTAAACGCAGGGAGAAAAATTTTATGAAAATTTACGAAAACATATTGGAAACAGTAGGGAAAACACCGTTAGTCAGAGTGAATAAATTGGGCAGCGGAAATGTCCTTGCCAAAGTTGAGAGCTTTAATCCTGCGGGTTCAATAAAAGACAGACCTGCATTGAATATGATTGAAGATGCGGAAAACAAAGGTCTTGTAAAAGACGGAACGGTTATAATTGAGCCTACGAGCGGTAATACAGGGATTGGGCTTGCAATGGTTTGTGCGGTAAAGGGGTATGAACTCATTTTGACAATGCCCGAAACCATGAGCATTGAAAGACGAAAACTTCTTATCTCTTACGGGGCAAAAATTGTTTTGACTGAAGGTTCAAAAGGTATGCAGGGGGCAGTTGACAAGGCGGAAGAATTGCATAAAGAAATTAAAAATTCGTTTATCCCGGGACAGTTTGCAAATCCGGCAAACCCTGCAATACATGAGGTTACGACTGCAGTTGAAATTTGGAATGATACCGAGGGAAAAGTTGATATAATTGTTGCAGGAGTTGGTACGGGCGGAACGATTTCGGGTATTTCAAGAGCTTTGAAAGCTAAAAACCCGAATATTATATCCGTTGCGGTTGAACCTGAAAGTTCGCAAATGTTGGCTAAAGGGGTTGCAGGGGCGCATAAAATTCAGGGTATAGGCGCAAATTTTGTCCCCGAAAATTTTGACAAATCTGTTGTCGACAGAATTTTTCCCGTATCAAATGAAGATGCCCTTAAAACCGCAAAACTTTTGGCAACAAAAGAGGGTATACTTTGCGGAATTTCTTCAGGTGCGTCAATGTTTGCAGCATTACAGATTGCAAAAGAAAATGCGGGTAAAACGATTGTAGCAATCCTTCCCGATACGGGCGAAAGATATTTGAGTGCTATGAATTAAAAAAAGCCCCTTTAGGGGGCTTTCTATCATAATATAGACAATGAAAATTAAAAATGCATATCAAAGGAGGAAGGCATGCCGTTGATTTTTTCGTCCTCCATTCTCATAGCAGAACCTATTGTAAAACTTTCGGCGTACATCTTATTAATTTTATAATTAATATCGCCGCTGAAGACTTCCTCGTTGTCCTCCAAAAATTTGAACAACGGTTCCGTCGGAGATTTTACAATATTGCTCAAGGTTTGCCCTGCATGTTTGAGGGTATGTTCACCTATTTCGGGAACTTTTACGTTCATTCCGAAAGGTTTGTAAGGTCTGTTAAATGATGCGCCTGTATCTGCCATGATTTTATTCCTTATTACAAATTATAAAATCGGCAGGTTTGTGGTAAAAGTTTAATAATTTAACCGGAATATTAACAAATTTTTACAAATTATCTTTTCTTTGCTTTTTTGTTTTTTTGTTTAATTTGATTTTCGTGTTGAATTTTAAGGGCTTCCCGTCTTTTTTCTTTTTTTGTTTTGTGAGTCGGTTTGGTGACAGTTTTTTGTTTTACTTTATCAACTTTTTCAAATTTGTTATATTCTTTTTCCAATTTTCTGCTCATTTCAAGATTTGAAATATCAATATCCAAAAGACCTTCTGATTCTTTGAGTATGCGTTCGCGAATTTTTATAATATATAATTTGTTGAGCATTCCGCGGTTTGCAAAATTAATAAGAATATCCATTGATTTTTGTGCGTTTGCAAACATTTCGGGAAATTCTTCCAACTGTTGAACCATTGATCTGTCCTGTCTGAAACTATTGCAGCGCATACATTCGGGAATATAATTGAACAGATGATTTTCCCCGTTTTTGTTTTGCGGAGTGACGTGTTCTATCGTGCGTGTCGAATACTCTAAAAGTCTCAACCCTATCATTTCGGCAGAGCGTTTTGAGTTAGCGTATTTTACAATAAAAGCGTTTTTGTCCTCATAAGCTGTCGGAAGTTTTGTAGCAATTCTTATAAGGTGCTCTTTTACAGATGTGTCCTCGTAATCTTCAAATATTTTTTCAAATTGATTGACAAAATATTTTCTTCTAAATTCGTTGTTACCTTCAAAAATTTTAATTTTTTCCAAATCAATAAGTTCTTTTACGGCTTGTCTGGTTTTTGGGTCACATCTGTCACTTGCTTTTTCAAGCAGGGCAAATATCCCGAACTGAGTTTTTATCAGCGGTTCTTCGTATTGCGGTTTTATTTCTTTTAAAATCTCTTTAATATTTTTGTTTGGGTGTTTTTTAGCTTCCTGTTTTAAAATTTCAAACACTTCTTTTTCAACGGAGTGCATATTCTCCTCGTATTTTTGCAAAACTTTTATTGCTTGAGGAGCTTTGCAGTTTAAAGCATGTGTATTTTTCAGGTCCCAAATTTCTTTTGCGGGAATCATTTTACGTCCGCAACAGGGGCAGATAAGTTCATTTTGCGGTAAATCGTCAAAAACTTTTCGTGACGGATTAACTTTTTTGGAACCGGTAAAAGATACCCTTTCAAACGTATCAGCGGTAAGGGAGTTCAATACAGGTACCCTGTATTGAGAATAATCCGTAGGATTATTCCTAAAATCATTCTTTGCTATAAATAAATTTGTAATTATCGACGATACCCGCATATAGGGTTTAAAACCCGTAAAAAAATTTTTTGCTATCGAACTTTAACCCATTGGAGGTGGTTGAATATAAAGGGGCTTGAGCTTTCGCCAGTCGCCGTCCGATTCTTTTTTTTCTACAAGTTCCGCTAAAATTTCACCCAACGGAAAGTTTTCCTGCTGATATGATTTTCCGCCAAGTAACGGTTGTAATTTGTCGTCGGTAATAATATCATAATCGCCTGATTTTATTAAATTTTTAATTTCTTCAAGTTTGATTGCGCCTTTGATTTCTCCGTCAATGTAGAGATATGCACTTTCTTTTCTTGCATCAAGTGCAATGAGCGGATTTTTTTGCGCACATTGCGCCAATATTTCAAGCGAAGATATTCCGACGGCTTTGCAATTCAACTGCTGCGCCATTACACGTGCAACCGTAACACATGCCCTAATTCCCGTAAAACTTCCGGGACCGATGTTTACGGCTATTAAATCAATGTTTTTCGGTTCAAGATTGTTTTCTTTTATAATTTCTTTAAGTGTTGAAATTAAAAAAGCCGAATGATACTTGTTATCGTGATTTTCTGTTATTCGTGAGGAGAGAATTTGACCGTCTTTTCTCAAGACGGTGTACATTTTATCCAAACAAGTATCAAATGCTAAAGTAATCATAACCTAATAATATATTAAACAGAAATTAAAGTCTATAAATTTATGTTTGGGTTAACGAGTTCGACAAGCGGTGTTTCAAAAATTTCGGACAATCGCTTGAGATATAAAAGCGTCGGGTTTGTCAGTCCGCGCTCAACCTTGCTGTAATAACTCTTGTCAATGTCTAATTTGTCAACCACATCATCTTGCGAATAGCCTTTAAGTGAACGTAAAATTTTGATTTTCATACCAATAATCTTTAAATACTCTTTGTCGTCCATTCTACAATTTTATAGACTTGACATTTCTATAACAATAGTTTATAATACGATTAGATAGTTTATAAACAAATAAAAATAGTTTATAAAAATATAATAATGGAGTATAAGCCAACGAAAAGGATGGAAAAGAGAGGACTTATGAATAAAAACACAGGTTTTACTTTAGCTGAAGTATTGATAACCCTTGGAATTATCGGCGTTGTAGCGGCAGTGACTTTGCCGACACTCATAAAAAACTACCAAAAGCACGAAACGGTAAACCGCCTTAAAGAAACTTACAGCATTCTCTATCAAGCAGTCCGCATGTCCGAAACCGAAAACGGACTTTTGGAAACTTGGGAAATACCGAATACATCATCAACCTCTGCTTATGATTGTTATAACAAGGGAAAAATATTTTTTGAACAATATCTAAAGCCATACATAAAAATAGTAAAAGATTGTACCGCATCAGAATGTTGGGCAGATAATCATACTCGTCCAAATGGAGCAACTTGCAATTTAAGCAATTTAAAAACATACAATATTGTACTTGCAAACGGGACTGTTGTTGCGTTTTTTCCACGCGAAACTTTTGTTGAACTTTATACGGATTTGAACGGCCAAAAAGGTCCAAATAAATTAAGTAGAGATTGGTTTGACATTATAATATCTAATAAATCAAGAAATGATGTTTATGGTAATTTTAATAAAAGCGGTGTGTACATGTATGGTCAAGGTAGGAGCAGAACTGAATTAACATCAGGTGCGTATGCTTGTTCCAAAACTGCGACAACTTACGCAGGTGTATATTGCGGAGCATTAATTATGCTTGACGGTTGGAAAATCGAGAAGGATTATCCTTGGTAACAAGTGACAACTTTGACCCCCTCTGTCTTGACCTGTTCGCATTAAATGTGCCTACG
>CADBNI010000075.1 GCA_902795965.1 uncultured bacterium | reverse complement strand
GCTACGCACGTAGATATTCTAAGTCTAAACTAAAATTTACAAAGATAACATAAAAACTTCGTTCACATCAAATGTAATGCTCCACCTAAAGCGGAATAACTCACTCGGTGTCACCCTGAACTTGTTTCAGGGTCTATCAATGTTTATCGTTCAGACAAATTCCGCCTTGTTGTCGTGTCGCAAACATTTGATTGTTCACTTCGTCAAAGGTCGGAGAAATTAATTTTTTATTATTTGAAATCTATATATTCAGTTGTGCAGTAATTGCAATTTTTATTGATTTTACTTTATGTACGTGATATAAATCAGACAGGAGGCGAAATCATGACAAAAGATATTGACTGGAGCAGTTTAGGTTTTGGGTATATAAAAACCGATTACAGATACGTTTCAAACTTCAAGGACGGAAAATGGGACGAGGGTTGTTTGACTGAAGATTCTAACATTGTCCTTAATGAAAGTGCGGGGGTTTTGCAATATGCACAGACGTGTTTTGAGGGTTTGAAAGCATACAGAACAAAAGACGGAAAAGTTGTTTGTTTTCGTCCTGACCTGAATGCTCAGCGAATGATTGATTCTTGCGAAAGACTTGAAATGCCCGCATTTCCGAAAGAACGTTTTCTTGATGCGGTTGAAAAAGTAGTAAAAGCAAATATTGATTTTGTACCTCCTTACGGCTCAGGCGCAACACTTTATTTAAGACCGTATATGTTTGGTTCAAACCCTGTTATAGGTGTAAAGCCCGCTGAAGAATATCAATTCAGAATTTTCACAACTCCCGTAGGTCCTTATTTCAAAGGCGGAGCAAAAGCTATTACGGTAAGAGTTCCCGACTTTGACAGAGCCGCACCGCATGGAACGGGTCATATAAAAGCAGGTCTTAACTACGCAATGAGCCTTCACCCGATTGTAGATGCGCACAAACAGGGTTACAGCGAAAATATTTATCTTGACCCCGCAACGCATACAAAAGTTGAAGAAACGGGCGGAGCAAACATTATTTTCGTAACCAAAGACAACAAAGTGGTAACACCGAAATCCAACACGATTTTGCCTTCAATTACAAGAAGATCACTGATGTATGTAGCAAAACATTATCTCGGACTTGAAGCTGAAGAAAGAGAAATTTTGTTCAGCGAAGTAAAAGATTTTGCGGAATGCGCGCTTTGCGGTACGGCTGCGGTGCTTTCACCCGTAGGCAAAATAGTCAACCACGGTGAAGAAATCAACTTCGGTAACGAAACAATGGGACCTGTAACCCAAAAACTCTACGATACTTTGACAGGCATTCAAATGGGTAGGATTGAAGCTCCCGAAGGCTGGATTAAAGTAATCGAAGATGTAAAATGCGCGGTGTAATTTTGTCGGTTTGAAAGAATTTTAATTTTCTTCCAAAGCCTCTTGGACAAATCTTTTCGGATTATCAATAATATATTGAATATCTTCGGGATATTTAATATAAGGATAGTCGTATTTTTCCGAATTTGCGCAGAAAGTCACCGTTCCATAATCAAGCAATCTGCCCATTGCCGACTGTGTAACGTCAAACATAGTTGTTTTTTCAAGCGGGATTTCCACATTAATCGGTTTTACCGCTCCCATTTTGATATGAGCGGATTTGGTCGTAATTACAATACTGTCGGATTTGTACCGTATTACGGGATAAATAATCAAAATAAGCATGGAAACAACTATTACCCAGCTCATAAAACTGTGTGTATTCAAAAATATTATCCAAAAATAAACAATAAACAAAGGAGTTAAAAACATTGGCCAAAACAACGACATCAAGTGCTTTTTAACCTCATAAAGAACAAGTTCTTCTCCCTCATAAACAAATTCTTTTTGCGGTTCTTCTTCCCTGTTATTATTTACGGGAAAAATTTCTACCTCGGAACTTTCACTCGGTTGCTCAATATTCTCGGATGTTTCGTCAGAGATATTCTCAATATATGATTGCGTAACCTGTTCACGCAAATCAGCTCCGCAATATCTGCAAAAATTATCAGTATCTTTTATATATTTACCGCAATTCGGACAAAACATCTTTCGCTCCTGTGGAATTTTTATGAGATTCTTCGGTTGTCATTCTGAGCGTTAGCGAAGAATCTCATAACTTATCAACCTCAGAATGACCAAATTTAAAATATCAATAGTGCAATCTTACTACAGAATTTGACTTTAGTCAATCAGCGTTTTAACATAAATAATATGAAAACCAAAGAAGAATTGCTGAAATTATACAACATGAACCTTGATGAACTTTTAAAGATTTCATCACAATACATCAAAAATGAAGTGGAATTTTGCTCGCTAATCAACGCACGTAACGGGAAATGTTCTCAAAACTGCAAATACTGCGCTCAAAGTTCCCACTATTGTACAAATATAGAATCTTATCCGCTCGTAAGCATTGAAGAAGTTAAAAAAGTTGCACTTGAAGCTAAATCTCATAAATCCTCAAGATTTGCTATTGTAACTTCAGGCAAAACCCCTGACGAAGGCAGAGATTTTCAAATTGAACTTGATATGATTAAAGAAATAAATAAAATTGAAGGTTTGAAAAGTTGTGCTTCAATAGGAATTTTGAATGAAGAACAGGCAAAAATGCTTGCGCAAAGCGGTTTGAAACGTTTTCATCACAATATAAATACCGCAAAATCTTATTATCCCGAAGTCTGCACGACACATGACTGGGATGACAGGTTTAATACTTGCAAACTTGTAAAAAAATACGGCATGGAGCTATGTTGCGGTGTGATTTTAGGCATGGGCGAAAGCGTTGAACAACGTATTGAAATGGCTATGGAATTGGCGGAAATTGAACCCGATTCGATACCGATAAATATTTTGATGCCTATTCCCGAAACTCCGTTTGAAAATTATTACGATAAAATTGATGAAGAAAATGTTCTTCGCACTCTTGCGGTATTTAAAATTGCCAACCCAAAATCGGTTTTGCGTTTTTGCGGAGGGAGAATGCGTCTGTCCGAAGAAAATCAGCGCAAAGCACTTCAAACCTGTGTAGAGGGCATAATGGTCGGCAACTACCTTACAACAATCGGAAAAGCCCCCGAAGAAGACATAAAAACGGTTTTGAAATTGGGAAAAACAATCAGTAAATAATTTTTTTAACCGAGATGTTTTGAAATTGTTTTTGCAACATAATCGAAACCTTTTATTTCGCCTAAATTTTCGGGTTTTATATTTTTTCCGTAAACAAGTACGGGAACTTTTTCTCTCGTATGATCAGTTCCGTCAACCGTCGGGTCACAACCGTGATCGGCAGTAATTATGAGTAAATCATCATCTGTCATATTCTCAATAATATCGTCAACATAAGTGTCGATTTCCTCAATCGCCCTGCCGTAGCCTTTCGGGTCGTTTCTGTGACCGTAAAGCATGTCCGTATCAACCAAATTGGTGAAAATAAAAGACGGAACTCCTTGATTAGTCTTATCATAAGCGATTTTATCCAAATCAAGTTCACCTTTAACCGCTTTTAAAGTAAGTTCCAAACCTTCTTTGTTTGAGCCTGTATGTATTGCGTGAGTTATACCCGATTTTGAAAATATATCTTCAATTTTGCCGATAGCGATAACGTTATAACCTTTATCTTTCAAATCATTCAAAATCGTATGTGAAGGAACCATCGAATAATCTCTTCTGTCTTTTGAAATTCTTGTCGGTTTGCCGTCAATAATTTTGTAAGGACGTGCAATTACGCGGGAAACGTTATAACCTCCTTCGTCCAAAATTTTTCTTGCAATTTCGCACCATTCATACAGAGTTTTAAGCGGAATTAAATCCGTATCAAGGGCGATTTGGAATACACTATCCGCACTTGTGTAGACAATAGGGAATTTTGTTCTGTGATGTTCGTCGTTTAATTCCGCAATAATTGCAGTTCCGCTTGCGGGTCGGTTAGCCAAAATTCCTCCGCATTTTGTTTCTTTTATAAATTTTTCAACAAGTTCATCGGGAAAACCTTCGGGGTAAGTAGAAAATGGCTTTTCGGAAACAAGTCCCGCCATTTCCCAGTGACCTGTCGTAGTATCTTTTCCTTTGGACTTTTCAATCATTGTACCGTATTTGCCCGTCGGGTTTTCTTCGCGGGAAATACCCTTGAAATCCTGAATATTCCCCAGTCCCAATTTTTGCATATTTGGAACAGCAAGTCCGTCATTAAATTCGCACACATGTTTGAGCGTATTGCATTCGGGAACATCTCCAAAATCTCTGCAATCTTCCATTGCACCTATTCCCATTGAATCAATAACCATTACGACAGCTCTTTTCATATTTTCCCCTTTTCTTTGATTTTATCAGTTCAATTATTCGGTGTCAATTATTGCATAAGCGTTAAAATCCATACCACCATAGATTATTTCAACGTGATAATCTCCATGTGGAAGCAATTTAACAAAATTTATTGAGGTTTCACCAAAATCGTCTTCGGTTTCTTCCGCGGGAATTTTTGCTATCAAATCATGTGCCTGATAGAGTTTTATATAGACTTCGCCGTCTTTTTTTTCACCTTCAACCTGATAATGCCCTATCGGAATCGTATACCCTTCTTTGACCTTCAATGCAAGCGGAATAAGCAGTATTGGCAAGTCTTTTGATGTTTCGGTGAGCATTTTTGTTTCGTTGCTTTGCGAAAAACTTTCGCCCTTCGGAATTTCTTTGTTTTTTTTCTTTTTGAATTTTTTCTTTTTACTTTCAAGTGCTTTGTCAAATTCGTCATCAGTTACGGACTTTTGACCGTAGACACCCGAATCACCGAAATTGTCCCATAAATCACCGTCTGCAAGCGCAAAATTTCCGCTCGCAACAGATAATGCAAAAAGTGTTACCAAAAATTTTTTCATACTTATATAATAATTATTTTTTATAAAAAGTATACATACGTTTATATGAAAAAGGAAGTTAAGAGGCTAAGCAGCTCCTTAACTTCTTAGCTTTCACTACACCATTCCCTCTTTAACAGCTTTTACGGCAGCCTGTACTCTGTCGTTAACGCACATTTTTTGCAAAATCGAACATACGTGAGCTTTTGCCGTGTGTACACTTACGATAAGTTCTTTTGCTATTTCGGTGTTGCTTTTTCCCATAACAAGGTGTTTCAGAACTTCAAATTCTCTTTCCGTCAAAGGTACCATTCCGTCTGACGAGGATTTTTCGGGCAAAACTCCGACACTTTCAATTTTCGGTAAAGCGTTCAAAGTCATTTGTGCAACCATAGGGTCAATCCAGCAAACACCGGTTGAAACATCTCTTACAACATCAGCAAGTTTTGAGGGGTCAATATCTTTGAGGCAATATGCACTTGCCCCCGAACTCAATGAGGCAATAACTTCTTCGCTTCTGTCATGGGAGGTCAAAGCAATAATTTTTGAATCAAAATGCATTTCTTTACATTTTATCATGGCTTCAATACCGTTCATTCCGGGCAAGCCTAAATCCATAAGGATTACATCGGGTTTGTATCTTTCAATAAGTTTCAGACCTTCAACGGCATCTTCGGCTTCCGCCACCACGTCAATATCGGGGTTGGCATTTAGTGCGCATCTCAAGCCCACGCGGGTAAGTTTAAAATCTTCAACAATGATTACGGTAATAGGTTTAATCTTAGTTTCTGTCATATTTTTCTCTCCTCAAGTCTATTAAATGACCGTCAACTTGATTAATCCATTACCCGATTGTCTAATTTATTATGAAATGTACGATTAAAATATTTATTGGAAAACAGTTATTTTATGTTATAATTTTCATAAGGGGAGATAATTATGTTTTTTTCAAAACGCAAAAATGATGAAAAAATTAAATGTCAGAGAATTAACGAAATTTATAAAAAATTAAAAGAAATATATCCTGATAATAAAATTTCCGAAGAAAGAAAAAAAGAACTCTCCGAAAATATTCAAAAATACGGCTATCTTGCTTATCCGTATATCAAGGCTCTGGAAGAACTTTCTCCCGCAGAAATTCTTTTCGGGCTTGAAATTAAATGGAAAAATAACGGAATATTCAACGGCAGTTTTGATTTTACCGACAATAATATCAGTGTCTTAGCGCGTAACAACGTGAAAAATTCCGATTGGATAAAAAAAGAAGGACATGATATAAAACTTATCAACCTTGCGGGGCTTGGAAACGGTAATATTACCAAAGAAACCGGTAAATTTATCGACTGGCTCAGACAACTTTTAATCCTTCCGACAGGAAATCTCGAAAACGGGATTTTTAATACTACGATTTATCTTATACCGTTTCACCCGAGAGAATTCGGTTGTGCATATTTGCCGAAAAGTTCCGAAATCAGTGAAAATCTTTTTGATGAAAATATCGAAAAAATTACTGGTATGGACGCAAAAGAACAGGTGCAAGTCTTTATTACACTTTCTCAGCTTGCGGGACACCCTGTTATTTATGATATTTTACCGCAAACGGGAAGATTTTCAAAAGCGGTTCTTGCAAACCCCGAAATCGCAAGATGGTATGACATAAACCTTTTGGACAGTGAACTTGATAAAAATATTGATAAAATCGCAAAAAACATGCCGGAATCTTTTGATGATGAAGATATTGAACTTGTAAAAAACATTTACAGAGAATCTCAAAACGGTTCGGCAGGTGACTTGAGTTCGCAATTCCAAAATATTTTTAATACTTTTGACAGTCTTATGAAAGAGGCTAAAAAAGAACTCTCAAATACAATGCTTAAAAAAGAAAATCAAATTAAATTTCACAAGCGGGCAAGGGCTGTTGTTGCAAGAGTTCACGGGTTTAAAAACAATCAAAAATTAACCGAAAACGACATTACAAAACAGATTGATACAATACAGGAACTTATCAAAGAAGGTTTGTGGCCCGCTCCCGGCGGGGCATGGTGTTCCGCAGGTGTTCCGATTTATGACAAAATGAGTGATTGCGGTGGGTATCCTACGTTTAAACACTATGATTACAAAGGCGAGGACGTTACGGATTTTGCAAACCTTGACTGCCAAACTCCTTATTACTTCTGTTATTTGGAAAACGGAACTTATAACAAACCAGTTATTGATTATTTCGTAAATTATATGGTTGAACTCCAAAAAGAATATAATTTTGACGGCTTTAGAGTTGATCATATCGACCATATTGTCGATAAAGTTTCTGAAGAAAACGGCAGACCGATTAGCTATCGCGCACCAAGGGTTGTGTTGGGTAAACTCAACAAAACAATGAAAAGTAAAATTCCTTATTTCGGAACGTTGGCGGAATATATGCTTTGGGACGACTTTCTGAAGGAATATCACAAAGATATGGGATTTGATCTTTTGTGGGGTAACGATATAGTTTCGCAGTGCGAAAAAACACCCGAAAATATTAATCACGACAACGAACACCTGACAAATTATAACGTGAACCTTAAAAACGGAGAACGACTTTCAATTTTAAAAACCTACAACAATCAGGACGGTGAATTCAGATGTATCGACCAGTATCCGGGTCAATTAGGCGAAAACGGCGCGTTATACAAATGGTTTAAATACAAATTCATGCCGGGTGGAAAATTTGCACAAAGACCAATGCTCTATGTTGACGGTGATGAAAGTTATACAAAACGCGGAATTGAAATGGTAATTGGTGATGAAATTTCCATGCCTCGCGAAAAGAATTACAATTTTTACAAAAAATTTAATGCGATTGATATGTTTGTAAAAAACAACAATATAATATGTGACGGAGAGGCGCAAATTATTGTGGAAGATGATGACGGATTTGCTTCGTGGCTGATTTCCAATGACCCTCAAAAGACGGCATATTTGATTGTTTCAAACAGTAAATATCAGATGGAACGGGTTACAATGTTTGACGAAAACAATAACAGCTATTCGGAGATAATGCACGGTCAGCCTGTTTATGACAAGACGATTAATCTTCCGTCGGATATGATGATTACAAAAGAATATTATATTGACGGTGATGAATTTGTTTCAGTTCCTTTTGACAACGAAACGTCCACACTTCATTTTGACAAACTTGATGCAAGCGAATTCAGAGTCTATGAAGTCAAAAGAGCCTGACGTCAGTAACAAACTGTGTGTAGAGTGTCCCTACAATATATTTTCCAATCCGTATGTGAAGTCGTTTTTGTTGTAAACGTGTTCAACGGCAAGCATTACACCCTGCATATAACATTTTCTGTCCGTTGAGTCGTGTCTTATTGTCATAATCTGCCCTGATGCACCGAAAATTACCTCCTGTGATGCAATATAACCGGGCATTCTGACCGAATGGATATGAATATTTGAATATGATGTTCCGCCTCTTGAGCCTTCTATCGTTTCTTTTTCGGGGCAATTACCTTTTGTAAAATCCGATTTTGCTTCAGCCATCAAAGCTGCCGTCTTTATTGCCGTTCCCGAAGGAGCATCTTTCTTTTGATTATGATGAAGTTCTATAATTTCAGCATTATCAAAATATTTTGCCGCAAGTTTTGAAAACATCATCATTAAAACCGCACCTGTAGAAAAATTCGGAGCAATCAAGCAACCCGTATTTTTTTCTGTCGAAAGATTTTTTAAATACTCAATTTCTTCATCTTTCAAACCCGTAGTGCCGATTACAACTTTTATTCCGTTATTCAGACAAAATTTTGCATTTTCAAAAATAGAATCGGGCTGAGTAAAATCTATCAAAACATCAATATCCTGAACCCTGTGCGCTTCTTCAATTTTATGATACATTCCGCTTGATGCAATATCAATCATTGCAACCAATTCCGTTGTCGGACAATCCTGAACCGCCTGACAAACTTCCTTTCCCATTTTGCCCATGGCACCGCAAACTGCAACTTTTATCATAATTTCTCCTTTAATTGTAATAAATTTATAAATTTTATGAGATCCTTCGCTTCGCTCAGGATGACCGAATACGAATAATGACAAATAAAAATTTATTTTATATTTTTACGATATCATAAAAATAGATTTATGTGGTAAAATCAAAAAGTAAAGGAGAGAAAAATGGCAGATTCAAAAATTTTAGCAACTATTGAAAGAAGTGATACAGAACAATTACAGATTTCGGTCAGCGAATACAAAGGCAGAAGTTACCTTAATATGCGCATATTCTACACAACAGATGAAGGTGCAACCTGGCTTCCGACCAAAAAAGGCGTTACTTTTGCACCCGAACAGCTTGATATTCTTGAAGAAGCAATTCAGGCGGCAAGAGCCGAATTTATGGCGGAAGAATAGTGAAACAACCCGATAATCTAAAATTATTTGACGACAAATCCGTCAATCAAAATAAGTATGCTCAAGCCCTTGTAAATATCAAGGGCTTGGGTGTAAAAACATTCAGTTATCTTATTCCCGATGAATTGAAAGACAAAATTCAAATCGGGCAGGCAATTCTCGTGCCGTTTGGCAGGCAAGGGCTTGTCAACGCTTTTTGTGTAGGATTTTCGGATTATTTGCCCGACAATATAAAAGCAAAAAAAATCAGTAAAATTTTGGACGAAACCCCTCTGTTTTCTATTGATTATCTGAAACTTTTGGAATGGGTTGCGAATTATTATTGTTGCGATTTGGTTACGGTTTTGAATGCGGCAGTTCCTATGAAATTGATTGAAAAAGCCTCAAAAACCGAACAGTTGATAGAGTTTGTCGGATTTGAAGGAGCGACAAAAAGACAGCTTGTAATTTTGGAATTATTAAAAAAATCGGGCAAAATGCCTTTGATTTTGTTTGAAAAGTATGCAAAGACTACGCGCGCAACGATAAAAAAACTTGAAAAGCTGGGTTGCGTAAGAATTATTAATGAAGAATTGTACCGAAATCCGCTTGATGTGTTGCAAATTACCGAACGCGAACCCCTGTTTGAACTTTCGGGCGAACAACAAAAAGTTTATGAGGGGATAAGAAAAAAAATAGGTTTTGACCCCTCACCCCAACCCTCTCCCGCAGGGGGAGAGGGGGTAAAAGCAAGACATTTTTACTCTGCAAAGTCTTTAGAATACTCAAAAGAACTCAGAAAAAATATGACTGATGCCGAACAAATACTTTGGTATTATTTAAAAAATCGACAGATGAACGGATATAAGTTTAGACGTCAGGAAGCAATAGATAATTATATTGCAGATTTTGTCTGTTTTGAAAATAAACTTGTGATTGAGATTGATGGCGGACAACATAATGAAAAAGTAAATATAGAGGAAGATAAAAAAAGAACTCAATATTTAAACAATCAAGGGTTTAAAGTTTTAAGATTTTGGAACAATGATGTTTTTCAAAATATTGAAGGAGTTTTGGATACAATATATAACAGTTTATCTGAGCAAAATTTTTCCTCGCCCCTTGCGGGGTGCTACGCACGTAGGAATGTAGATATATCTGAGCAAAACTTTTTCTCGCCCCTTGCGGGAGAGGACGCAGTTGTAGGCGAGGAACGAGCCGTACAAATGCGGGTGAGGGGTTCGCAAACAATTTTACTTCATGGGGTTACGGCATCGGGAAAAACCGAAGTTTATTTCAAACTGATTGATGACACGATAAAACAGGGCAAAAATGTCTTGTTTCTTGCGCCCGAAATCGCTCTTGCCTCTCAATTAACAAAAAGACTTGCCAAAAAATTCGGAACAAAAGATGTTGCAATTTGGCACAGCAGTATTTCGGACGGAGAGCGTTATGACGTTTGGAAAAAACTTTACAAAGACGAAATAAAAATTCTTGCGGGTGCGCGTTCTGCGGTGTTTGCACCTCTAAAAAATATCGGACTTATTATAATTGATGAAGAACACGAAGGGGCTTACAAACAAACAACTCCCGCACCGCGATATGATGCAAGAACGGTGGCGCGAAAACTTGCCGAATTTCACAACTGCCCTTTGATTTTGGGGTCTGCAACTCCCGATATTTCGTCTTATTATCAGGCGGTTAACGAAGGAAATCTTTTTGAACTGAAAAAACGCTATAATGATGCAAAAATTCCGCCCGTTTATGTGATTAATATGCAGGAATACGGTCGCGCGGCTTACAAAAACGTTATTTCAAAACCGTTGCAAACCGAAATTGTTGAAACACTTGAAAAGGGGCAGCAGGTAATTTTGCTGATTAATCGCAGAGGATTTTCGACATTCACTCAATGTCAGGCATGCGGGCATGTTGTTGAGTGTCCGAATTGCGCAATTCCTATGATTTGGCATGCGAAAGATAATGCGCTTAAATGCCATTATTGCAATCATACGGAACGATTTCCCGATATTTGCCCCGAATGCGGTTCTGATTCTTTCAAAAACAGTGGTACGGGTACTCAAAAAATAGAACAGTATGTTAAAGAGATTTTCCCCGATAATGTTGTCGAACGAATTGACAGCGATATTTTGGTTAGAAAAGGTGAACACGTAAGGCTTTTGGAGCGTTTCCAAAAGAAAGAGATTGATATTTTAGTCGGTACGCAAATGATTGCGAAGGGTTTGGATAACCCGAATGTCACGCTTGTCGGTGTAATTTCCGCTGATGCAAGTTTTAATCTGCCCGATTTCAGAGCTTCGGAGAGGGGTTTTCAGCTTTTGACACAGGTTGCGGGACGTGCGGGGCGCGGAGAGTTTTCGGGGAAAGTAATTTTTCAGACTTATAACCCTGATTATTATGCGCTTGCGAGTGCAAAGGCGCAAAATTACGGTGAGTTTTATGAAACGGAGATTGCCGCTCGTGAGGAGTTTAATTATCCGCCTTTCAGCAGGATTGTGCGATTGATTTTGAGCGGTGAAAACAATTTTCGTGTTGAAAAATCCGCGCAGGAGATTGCTTTGAGATTGTGTACAATGACTGAAAAAATGGGTTTGTCCGAAAGGATAGAAGTTTTAGGCCCGACACCTTGCGTTATTGAGAGGATAAACGGACAATATCGTTTTCAGATATTGATTAAAAATATGAACGGCGATTTAGGACACGATTTTGTTTCAAGATTTCTGACAAAAATCATAATGCCAAAGGATATAAAACTTGCGGTAGACGTTGACCCGTCGGATATTTTGTAGTGAACTATTGCATTTTTGTAGCCGATATGCTACAATGTAGATATGAAAGAAATAATTTATTACCAAACTTTAGATAACAAAATTCCTTATCTTGAATGGTACAATTCACTGGATAAGAGTTTAAGGCTTATTATTGATAAGCGATTATCAAAAGTTGAAAGAGGTTTGTTTGGTAATAACAGACGACTTTCCGAACAACTATACGAACTCAAATTTGATAATGGTTTAAGAGTTTATTACACCGAAATAGAAAACACAATCGTTTTGTTATTTACAGGCGGTAATAAATCTAAGCAAAGTAAAGATATTGAAACCGCTATGAAATATCTTGTTGATTACAATTCAAGAAAATAATATTTGAAAGCGAGACCTGATTATGAATAAAAAAGAACAAAAGTTATTACAAAATTTCCCAAGACATCAGGATTATTTGAAACAACAACTTCATGATGACCCTGAATATGCTCAAATGTGGCTTGACAGTCTTTTGGAAGATTATTCCGAAAGCAAAGATATAAACGATTTAATTTATAATTTAAAACCTTTAATCGAGGCAAATTATACTATTTGTGATTTTGCAAAGTTAATTGGTATTCATAGAATTACTTTATATAAGATTTTTTCACGTAAAATGATACCGAGCATAGAAATTTTGCATAAAATTTTTGCGGGATTAGGATATGATTTGAAAATATCGGTACAAAAAGCAGTTTAATAATGAAAATTATATTAAATTGCTTTTCATGATTTCTTTTTGAAGTTTTCTTACTTCTTCTACAACTTTAATACCGAATTCATCACGATTACCGTAATATTTAGCAATAAGTTCATCTTGTTTTTTTACAAGTTGTTCAAATTCATTTTTTGGACGTCCTTCAAACAGAGCCTTTTGGATTTTCGCAATTTCCGGGTTCATTCTTTGCATAGCTTGAAGTGTTGTTTCCTGTGGCATGGGTATGGATTTTAGCCCGAGTTTTGTTTGCATATCTTGCATAATCTTTAATTCCAAAAATTCAAAATCCCTATGTTTTCTTTTAATTATTTCGTAAATTTTCTTTTCAGCAGCTTTGAAGGCTTTACCTGTGGGAAGTTGTTCCATTTGCTTGTAAAGTACTGCAAGTTCACTATCTATTGTAAATAATGATTGGTAATACAATTCATTAAATTTTTGAGCTTTTTTTGTTCCGTATTTACTTAAAGCCTTTTGGATTTGTTCAAAATATAAAGAATAGTCATAAGAAAAACGTCCCGGAGCTTGTCCGTATCTGCTGCTTAGTGATGTATTTTTATATTTCCCCGCACGTTTAAGAGTTGCCGTAAATACACCTTCAGTCAATCTTGCATGCCCTTCCAAGCCTGAATTTATATATTCATAATAATCTTTTACTCTTGAATATTCGGAATTATCAACATTTTGCAAACTTTTTGCATCTCTTTTTAGTTCTCTTTCCATTGCTTTAATATCAAATTCTTTTATATGTCCGTATGCAAATTGTTTATTTTTACTTATATATTTTGACATATTGTCGTAAAAAGATTTATTAAAATCAGTTCCGATAAGTTTTTTAAATTTATCCGCCCCAACTTTTTTATAAAATAATATATAATCTTCCATATGAGTAAATTCATGTCCTATTATATCAGCCAAATCTTGATGATTTTTGAGCATGTTAAGGTTTAGTTCGACTTTTCCCGTAAAAGGTACAAAAGCCCCGCCATTTTCTGCATTTTTTCCAATAAATGTTAGTTTGATATCTTTTGGGTTATATCCCATTTTAGATAATATTGTTTCTACAGCTTCAGTTGCTGATTGTTCCGTAACTTTTCCTGTTTTTGAAGCAATTTGTACAAGTTCATCAACACATTCGTCAATGGAATGTATCATATTACCCTTATTAGTAACTAATTCCCTCAAATATTGAGATTGATAATTTAATTCTCTTGTTGAAACCTTACTTGCAGAAGGTATTTCCGCAAGCATTTCATCTGTAATGCCCATTTGTTTTGCAAGTTTTCTGTTTATAAATGTATCGCATTTTAGAGCAGATTTTCCTGTTAAATTTGTGTCAAGAATAGAATTAAAACTAATTGCTCTTTCAGCTCCGTTCCCAAGGCTTACTCTTAATTGTTGTATAGGTTCACCGCGTGTCAAATCCAAACCGTATGACGTTGTTCCGACAACTTTATCGCCGTCACAAATTTTAAACCCAATAGTTCCCTGTCCTTGTTTTAAAGAACGACCTCTTACGATTACATTGGGTCGTTTCAAGTTTAAACCGTCTGCCAAACTTCTGACTAATGAAGGTAATTCTTCGTAATTACTTCCCTCAAAACAAATTCTGGGTAAATCATTTTTTCTGTGACCTTTGGTATAACCACTTGTAACTTTTTTAAAGAAATCAAACATGGCTTTGTCATTTTGTGCCAAAGTCGTTCTTTCCATTTTGACTAAACAAGATATTATTTTTCCAATATTTCTGACAGCAACCATTAAAAATTATCCCCAAATTTCCCCGTATTTATATAAAGTATTTTTGTTTTTAAAAATTGCCTTTTTTAATATTTTTTTACATAAAAAATGACCCGTAAATTTTATGAGATTCTTCGCTGACGCTCATTTACATAAAAAAGACCTGTATTATACAGGTCTTTTAATTATTTTATATATCTAAATCAATATGTGTTTTCAAATTCATTTGTTCAATAAAATTATCTGTTTCTCTGTCCATTCTTTCTTTATTAAAATGTCTTGCTTTTTGTGTATCGGAATTTTTTTCCATTTTCAAAACTTTATTGTCGATAGCTTCCGCCAATTCGGGAAATTGTTCTCTGAATGCTTTTTGAACCCTGCGCATAGCCGTTTCACCGTTATCCATATTTAATCTTTTTGCAAAGAAATCTCCGTCAGAGGTTAAGTACGGCAGATAAAAATTCTTTTCTATAACACGTCTGGTTTGAAATCTCATTCCAAACGAAGTATCTGCATAATTTTGGTTTAATTTTGTAATCATTTTTAACTCCTATTATTTTGTATTCAAGTATTCAAACAGCAGTAAAAAAATATTTTGCTATTTCAATTTATATAATTTTACATAAAAAATGACCCGTAAATTCTATGAGATTCTTCGCTGACGCTCAGAATGACAAGTTTTACGGGTCAATCTTTTAGTTGATTAGTCAAAAACGTAATCAATAATAGCAGCTTCTCTTGCGCGTTTGATTGCGGTTGCAATCATTCTTTGATGTTTTGCGCAGTTGCCCGTAATTCTGCGGGGGATAATTTTGCCTGCTTCGGTCAAGTATCTTTTCAACTTCGCTGCATCTTTGTAGTCGATTGTTTCGACTTTGTCTGCGCAAAGACTGCAATTTTTACGTTTTTTCTTGTCGTCTGCGTTTTGTCTTGCCATTGTTTTTAAGTTAACCTTTCTACCGTTATGTACTTTTAAAACGGAATTTCGTCCTCGTTAATCAATTCGTTAGACATATCGTCCGACTCAAATTTAACGATTTCTTCCGTTCCGTAATCGGAATTTGATGAAGATGCACCCATTTTTTCGATAGTGTTTGCATCTATTTCATAAATTCTTTTTTCAGAACCGTCGTCCATTTTGGCAACTGCGGTCTGCAATCTTCCTTCTACAAGAATTTTATCGCCTTTATTAAGCGAAGAAACAACATCATCAAGAAAGTTTCTTTTGGAAACTATTCTGATAAACATTTCTTCTCTGTCACCGATATTCAAAACGAAATCGGAAACCGCAACATTATTCTGTGTAAAACGTTTCTCGGGGGTTCTGTAAACCGTACCCGTTACTACTGCTTTTGCAAGTGACATTTTAATACCTCTTATGCTTTTACAGTGCTTGCTTCAAGAAACATAGTTCTCAAAATGTTGTCATTAAGTCTTAATTGACGTCTGAATTCCGCAACGTTTTCTTCGGGCAAACTTACGATTGAAGTTACGAAGAAACCGTCTCTAAAACCTTGAATTTCATAAGCCAATTTTTTTCTGCCTGTTTTGTCGGAAGATTCAATTTTACCTTTGAGGCTTGAAGCTGTTTTGCTCAACGCATCCAACGCTTTATCAACTTCTTCCGCATCTAAATTCGGTTTAAATACCGTCATTAATTCATAAGATTTCATTATTTTTCTCCTTTGTTTGTAAATTTATACTACCATGAAAAAATTTACAATTACAATATATAATCGGCATTGAATACGTAATTTGCAGGTCCCGTCAAGAATATGTCTTTTCCATGATTATCCTTAGAGCCTTGCCAATCAATGAATACAGCTCCACCGGGAAGGTTAACTTTTACGTTATTTTCTGTTAAGTTATTTAAAACACATGCCACAACACTTGCGCATGCACCCGTTCCGCATGCAAGGGTTATTCCACAGCCTCGTTCAAATACGCAGAGGTCAATTTCAGTTTTTGATTTGATTTTTACAAATTCCGTATTGGTTTTTTCGGGGAAATATTCGTGTTTTTCGATATACGGCCCGTATTTTTTGGCATCATCAATCGGAGTATTGTCGGTAAAAATTACACAATGCGGATTTCCCATTGATACGGGTGTAAAATCAAATTCTCTGTCAAGAATTTTGAAATTTCTTTCACCTTTGAAGGGGATTTTTTCATCTTCAAGTATCGGAGTTCCCATATTTACTTTGACATTACCGTTTGCCAAAAGTTCGGGTTTGATAATTCCTGCTCCCGTCATTACGGAGAATGACTTTTTATCAACCAATTTTTTGTCAAAAACGTATTTTGCAAAACATCTCATACCGTTTCCGCACATTTGTGCCGTTGAGCCGTCAGAGTTGTAAAAATACCAGCCGATATCGGCTTTTGTTTCATCTGTTTTCGGTATAATCAGGCCGTCTGCGCCAATTCCAAAGTTTCTGTCGCAAATTTGTTTTGCAAATTTGTCCATGGAAATATCTGTTTTTTTGTATTCGTCATAATCCATGATTACAAAATCGTTTCCACAGCCTTGCATTTTAGTTAATCTGATTGTTTTCATAAATTTTCCTCTTGATAAAATCTTAACATAAAAATAATTGTTATTTTTACGTTTATTCTTGCAATTTAATAAATTTTGTAATACATTTAAGTTGTAGATGTACTAAAAGGAGAAAAAGTATATGGAAACTTATGGTATTGAAAAATTCGGGATTATCGGCCCTAAAGCCGTTTACCGAAATCTTACTCCGGCTGAATTGACGGAAGCTGCTCTCAGACTTGGTGAAGGTTCTTTGAGTAATACAGGCGCACTCGTTGTTACAACAGGAAAATATACGGGTCGTTCACCTAAGGACAAATTCATTGTTGACACTGACGGTGTCCACAACGAAATCGCTTGGGGAAAAGTAAACCGTCCTATAAGCAGAGAAAAATTTAACTCTATTAAAGGTAAAATCGCTTCTTACTTGCAAAACAGAGAAGTATTTATCTTCGACGGTTTTGCAGGCGCAGACAAAACTTATACTCAAAAATTCCGTGTAATCAATGAATTGGCAAGCCAAAACCTTTTCATTCACCAGTTGTTAATCAGACCGACTGCTGAAGAATTGGCAAGCTACGGCGAACCCGATTACACAATTCTTTGTGCTCCCGGATTTAAATGCGACCCCGAAGTTGACGGCGTAAATTCGGAAGCATGTATCGCTATTGATTACGAAGCGCACGAAATTATCATTTGCGGTTCAAGATATGCAGGCGAAATCAAAAAATCCGTATTCGCTACAATGAACTACATTATGACTAAGAAAAATGTTCTTCCGATGCACTGCTCGGCTAATATGGACCCTGTAACAGGTGAAACGGCAGTATTCTTCGGTCTTTCGGGAACAGGTAAAACTACTTTGTCCGCTGATCCTTCAAGAAAATTGATTGGTGATGACGAACACGGCTGGTCACCTGACGGTGTATTCAACTTTGAAGGCGGCTGCTATGCTAAATGTATCAACCTTTCGGCAGAAAATGAACCTGATATTTACAACGCTATTAAATTCGGTTCATTGGTTGAAAACGTAATTATGGATAAAGAAACACGTGAATTTGATTTCGCGGACGGAAGTTTGACCGAAAACACACGTGTAGGTTATCCTATCAATTACATCAACAATGCTGCAATTCCTTCAAAAGGCGGTATTCCGAAAGTTGTTATTTTCTTGACCGCTGATGCATTTGGTGTATTGCCTCCGATTTCAAGATTGGACAAAAACGCTGCTATGTACCACTTTGTAACAGGTTTCACATCAAAACTTGCAGGTACTGAAAGAGGAATTACGGAACCTGTTCCGACATTCTCAACATTGTTCGGTGAACCGTTCATGCCTATGGACGCATCAGTTTACGCTAAGATGTTGGGCGATAAATTGGATCAATACGGAACGAAAGTTTACCTCGTTAATACGGGTTGGGCAGGCGGTTCTGCATCATCAGGTGCAAAACGTATGAAATTGTCTTACACAAGAGCAATGGTTACGGCTGCTTTGAACGGTTCGTTCGACAACGTTGAATTCAAACACCATGATGTATTCAACGTAGATTATCCGACATCTTGTCCGAATGTTCCCGATGAAATGCTTGATGCAAGAGGAATGTGGTCAGATAAGAACGCTTATGACGAAAGCGCAAACAAATTGGCTCAAATGTTTGCTGACAACTTTGCAAGCAAATATCCGAACATGCCGTCCGAAATCGTTTCGGCAGGTCCGAGAGCAAAAAGCTCTGTTTTAAGCTAATTTGCAGATAACTAATATAAAAAAGCTCCGCTTATGCGGAGCTTTTTTATATTTTAACGATTTATTAATATAAAATATTAAGCACTTGAAAAATTTCAAAACATGTGTTACAATAAAAGAAAGGGCGGAGCAAGTTGAGCCTTGCCCCATTAAAAGCCCTCTTGTTAGTTTATTTTAAGCACTATTATTATCAGTAAGATAAGCAATAGTGCTTTTTCAGTTACACTGAAAACCAACTTAACCACCCCCTTTCATCGTTTGTTCTACAAATGGTTCGTCCGCTGAAAGTAGAGCAGGATATGGGCTTACCCTCTGTAAGATTGTAACATAACATTAAAAATAAGTCAAATTATTTTGTAAACTGTCATGCTGAATTTATTTCAGCATGACGGTTTTGGTGAGCAAAGCTCACGAAATAAGCTATTCCTCTGTTCTTCTATCCTCTATGCCTCTCCCTCACCCAATTTGCTAAACTCACTTTAATCTAATTAAAACAAATGATGATTTTTTTTCATATATCATTATAATGTTGGTATGAGAAAGTTTGTAGTTTTATGTTTGATTTTGGCAATGGCAAGTCCGAACTGCTTTGCTTGGAGTTGGAGAAAAACTCCTCCGAAGGCAACTTCTTCGTCAGAACCCGTAGAAATCCCCGAATACGACAATCAGGGACGCGGTTATGTCGGAACGCTCCCCGATATTTCAAAAAACAATAAGCCCGAAGAAGCTGACAGCTCATTACCGCCTGTTGAACAAACGAAAAAATTTAATTCTTCGCAGGAAATTAAACCCGTTCCGCGCGACAACCCCGCTTTCGTAAACATTATTCTTAAAACCGACAAAACCTCTCCCTACATAAACGATTTGAACGAACTTTTGCCTCAGCTTGAAAATATCCTTTTTTGCATTGAAAACAACTATGACGTACAAAAATTTAATGCAAAGGTTTATTTTTTTAATCAATCGGTTAAATATCTTCAAGAAAAATACGAAGGCAAACCCGAAAGCAATTTCGTATCATTCACAAAAATTTTGACGCTAAGCACTCATAGTCAATCCGTTGCAACCCTTCGCGCCGAAGCGGAAAAATACAGACCATACCTTGCGTATACAGGTGCAGGCTACCTTTACAACGATAACGTGATTAACCAACAATTAGATTATTTGAAAACCGAAATCGAGGACACAATCGTTGTAATCAAAGAAGCAAAATAATTTTGCGAAGCTGCTTGACAAAAATGTTTTTTTTATATAAAGTTAGCTTAGACTAACAGTTAGAAAAGGCTGACTTTTGTGAAAATTTCTACTTTTTGCAGATATATAGATCAACCCGTTATTTTGAATAAATTAGACAAACATATGCCCAAATTGCTTATCGGAGCAGGTACGGGCTATGCGTTGTATGATTTTTCAAAAAACAAAAGACGAAATGAAAATAAAAGATTTTTAAAAAATTCTATTGTAATTGCATCTACAATCGGCGCATCATTGCTCGGTACACGCGGTTTGAAAATCGGTAATAAAAAGATTTTTAAAGGGCTTATGGAAAGGGTGCCGCTAAAAAAAATCCAAAACGAACAAATCCGTGCGGTAGAAAAATTTTTATCAAAGACTGATATAAAAGATGAAAAAATTTTAACTGCGCTTAATGATGCAAAAACAAAAGCACTGACGTTAAAACAAACTGATTTAATTTTAAATAGACTGCCAAATTCCCCTGCAAAAAAAGATTTGCTCAATGTTATTTTGCCCAAAAAGAAAAATCTTAACTCAAAAGAAATTTTTTCCGAAATAAAACGTCTTTCGCTTTTGGGATTAATACCTGTTGCAGGCGGAGTTTTGGGTGGAATAACCGCGGAAAGACTTACACATACAAACACCGAAAAATCGACCGCAAACAAGGTTAAAGAAGGCATTTATCAATATCTTGCAAACATATTTTTATGTAATGTAGGTGCGGGTTCTGCCCTTTTTCTTTACGAACAGCTTGAAAAGGCAAAAAAAATCAAACCGCTTACACCTGCAAAAAAATTGGGTGTAATACTTGCGGGCATAACCGCAACGGGAATTATTGGCGGAAGTTATATTGCGAATTATTTGAGCAAAAAATTTATTAATCCGTTGTTTGGTGAAAAAAGGCAAAATGGGATTTATTCGGAACGTAAACCGGAAATGACCGATATAATGCTTCATGCGGACGATATTGCAACCGCGGGTATTCTTTCGGGATTTAAGTGGATAGAACCGGCCTTGCCGTTTATGTATTTTATATCAGGTTACAGAGCAGGTATCGGCTATCGCAACGGACACAAACATTCTATATAACCTTCTTATATACAAAAATCCCGCAATTTGCGGGATTTCCTTTTTAATATAAATGTTCGGAGTTTAAAAGTTTTTATATTTAAAATTCGACGGGTTTAGCTTTTACCATTTGTTTGTAAGTTTCAACCGAAACGGTATTCGGGGCTTGGGATTTTTCCTGCAAGCCTTTTTTCAAAAGTTCGGGTTCTTTTTTGCGAAGTTCTTCATCCGCCCTCACAATATCGGTTTTGAGCGAACAATTTATCAAATGAATAGTTTGTTCTGTCGGTGCGCCGTCGCCGTTTTCAACATCTTGTACATGATAGCTTGCCCAGTCATCAGGCAGTTTGTCGTGGGTTGTAAAGCCCTTATTGCCGTCCATACGTTTATTAACTTCTTTTTCAAGTACGTCTGTTACGTATTCTTTTTGAGGTTTAAAACGACAAGGCAAAACAATTTTATCACCGATAATTTCTTCAGGGTCGCGTTTTTCGTATTTTTTAATCAAATCGGCAGCAATCTGAAGATGTCCGAGTTCAAATCCCATAAATTCTTCCCAAATTTGTTTCAGCTTTTCGTCAGCTTCGTCCTCATAACAGTTGTAGTAAGTACAAACTTCGGTAAATTCATGCAAAAGAAGTTTTTCAAGCGGAGTTTCGTTCGGGTCAATCAAAGATTCGTACATTGTTACGTGTTCTTCTTCCACGTCGCAAATTTCACCGTAAGTTCTTCTCAAATCGTCATTTGCATACATCATACCGTGTTCGGCATAAAAATTATGCGTTTGTTGTTCACCCGACAAAACGGTATAAATATTTACTTTTGTTTGCGGGGACGCGGTGTGTCTGTCGTAGTGGTTCAAAAGTCTTACCCCGCTGCAATTATGGTGATGTTGTGTCGGTCTGCCGATTACGACGTCTGTCATTCCCTGAACAATATCGTCAGGGTCAATTCCGTGCATCATATAAGCCCATTGACTGTATCTGTAAAGGTGGTCAAAATCTTCCAAAAGTCCGAAATTAAATGTTTCCTTTACATATTCGTCAGGCTCGTTTTGCGCAAGCCAAGCGGTCAGGTCAACCGCAACCTGTTCATAACCGAGAGTTGTTTCAAGAACACTCTGTTCTGCGGGTGTAAGCCAATTTACCGTTGTTTGCTGCATATCCTCTATACGTCTTGTCTGTGAAACAAGTTTTGAAACCTCGCAATCGGGATATGTTCGTGAAAAATTGTGTTTAAAGTTCCAAGCTTCAACTTCGATACCGTTCATCAAGATTTGTCTTGTTCTTGAATAACAATCGACCGAATGTTTGTCAAACGGTCTTTTTACAATATCGTGCCAGCTCCTTATCTGTTTTTCGAGCGGAATTCCTTTTTCTTTTAACGGATTGAATGTCATTTTTTTTATCTCCTTTCTAATTGTTATTAAGTGAAAAGTGAAATGTGAAACGTGAAAAGACCGTATCGGTTCGCTATGCGAACATAAATATACTTTTCGAGCGCAGTGAGCTTAATGAACTTTTCACCTCTCACCTTTCACTTTTCACCTCTCTACCCCGTACGCAAACAACTCGCCTGCGCGTCGGTTATATTCCCGTCCGTCATCTTTGGCAAACAAATTTTCCCAATGGCTGAGAGCAGTGCCGTCAGTCGAATAAGACGGGTTTGTCATCATCAGATGATGAGTATTTGTATCATAACGCAGCGGAAACAAATCGTCCGTTTGCATAAAACTCGGTAATTTATCACTTGCAAGATAATATCCGAAAAGTGCGCTGTTTATGCGGTTTAATTTCTGCTCGTAAGAAAGTCCGCCCTCGTAATTGTCGTTTGTAACTTCAACCCCCGGAGCGTAATCGCGCATGTATTTAAGTTTTTCGGACAAATCTCTTACCGCATCAAAGTTGTCGCCGGTGATGTAATCCGTTCCCGCGTTTAAGCCCATATTTTTGTAGCGTTCAAAGTCGTCGGAACTCTTTTCACCGACAAAGCTGATATCTGTTTTGTGCGAATGTTTTCTGATTTCGTGTAAAATGTACTGCATTTGGCGGTATTCGGGCAAAGCACCGACACCCGTATAGTTTTTCATGTCGTACCCGCCTATATGTTTTGCGGAATCAATAAACATACATTCAAACCCTAAATTCATCAGTTTTACGCATTCTTTTATGTAAAGTTCTTCGTGTTTGCGGTTTTTCCAGTCGAATTGAATATCTCCGTTTTTGTCGGCAATTTTTATTTGGTCTGCGGAAATTACGTGGCGAAATCCGACTTTTATACCTCTGAAATGTGCCAAATCAACAAACGCTTTTATTTGATCTTCGGGCGAAAGTTTTAGGGAATAATCAATGATATTTTCGCTGTAAGGGGCATTCAGCCTTATTCCGTAGAGTGAATTTTCTTCAAAAGTTCCTTTTTCATATGCATCACCGTATATATTTTGCCAAATTTGCGAAAGAATAATACAGTTCGCAAAACTTTTTGCCGATGGCGGGATTGCGGGCAGAAGTTTTATTGCGCTCAAAATCCCTTTGCAGGTGCAACCCTTGTCCATATAAGCGATTGCGCGGTTATTAATTTCAATATAATTTGCCAATCTTCCCCATTTGTCGCCGTAGTTCGGGGTTTCAATTTTGTCGGGAAATTTTTCGTAAAAAATACCGCTTTCCGATAGCGTGACAATGATTTCGACAATTTCTTTAACGGACAGTTTGAGCAAATCAGCGGGAACAATATTTCCGAGCCAGCGTTTATTACAGGCATTTCCTATTCCTCGAAATGCAATGTAATCGCTGAAAACATTCTTTTTTAATTCCGTTGTTTCACCTAAAGATTTTAAAAGTTTGTTAACTTTGTTCATTACAGAAACAAGTTAAATAAAAATGAAGATTTTTTCATTGTACAAGCGGGGCAGTAAAGCAGCTAAGAAGTTAAGCAGCTAAGAAGTTAGGCAGCTAAGAAGTCCCCCCCTCTCCCCTTGCGGGAGAGGGGTTTAATTATTGCGGGGCATATGCCGCCCCATCGCAGTTTCTTTCTTGTACCGACAAGAAAGAAACCAAAGAAGCTCCCGACCTGTTCTCTCACTCACATCAATGTAACTGTTCGGCAAAAGGCTCGTAAACTCGCTATATTGTCATTGCGAGCCGACCAAAAGATTGGTCGGCGTGGCTGCTTGGTTGGCGGCAATAAACGGGTCTGCGTGTTTTGCTGTCGCAAAACAACTCGCCCTCTGCCGCCAAT
>CADBNI010000074.1 GCA_902795965.1 uncultured bacterium | reverse complement strand
TTCTTTCTTTTTCATTGCGACGGAAAAAGAAAGAATATTGGATAAGAAAGAAAAACACGCATATTGCTTAATCACCACTAAACTCAAGTGCTACGCACGTAGATATATTAAGTCTTAACTAAAATCAGCAAACATAGTAGAAAAAGCGAATTAACTCGCTATATGTCATTCTGAACTTGTTTCAGAATCTCACATCTTTATCGCTCAGACAAAATTCGCTTTGTTACTGTTTCGTTAAGTGGTGATTATAAGAAGTTACGGCGCCAATGGCGCAAAAAATTACCCGCAAGAGCGTCAGTACCCCATAATAATTCAACCCCCTCCCTTAATCCCTCTCCATAGGGGAGGGAACTGTCACAACCCCCGATACTTTTCGGCGGTTTCGTCAAGAATATTTTTTACGGAACTTTTGTTTAACAAAATTTGCTGAACGGCAGTATTTACAAGCGTGTTGATTTCTTTTTGGTTGCGTTCGACTTTTAGCGGCGGTTCAACCCTGTTGAGTTGTTTGGCACTAATCACGCGGGCTTTGGAAATCAAATCCGAATTATTATAATTTGTATAAAAATCGCTTTGCAAAGCCTCATTATTAACCGCAAGAACATTTGTTAATTTTGCGAGTTCAAGCTGATTTTCGCAATTTGTCAAAAACAGTGCAAATTTCAAAGCCTCGTCTTTGTGTTTTGCCTTAACGGGAATTACAAAATTCATTAACGAAAAATCGTTTTGCCCCAAATCACCCGTTATTTGCGGAGCTACATCAGTGTTTTTATAGGTTGAAGGAGCGTTTTCTTTTATCATATTCAAGAAGTTTGCACCCGCCTGAAAAAACACCGTTTTTTCCGCCATGTATTTTTCAAGAGCTTCGCGGTGAGTTTGTGTTACGGATTCTTTTGGGATTAAATCGTTCACATAAAGAGTTTTAAAAATTTCAAAAACCTCTTGTGATTTTTCTGAATTTATATTTTGCACCGTTACACCGTATTTGTTCAAAATTTTCAACATAGTATCGTTTTCGGTAATATTCGGGAGCATAACGAATGCCCCGGTTTTGGCTTTTACGGTCGGAGCAATTTTCAAAACATCGTCATAAGTCTTAGGAATTTCCATGCCTGACTTTTTTAGCAAATCTTTGTTGTAAATCGTTACGGCAGAAGTGGCATACCAGGGCAGAGAATACAATTTGCCGTTGTAACGGAGCGAATTTATAACGGATTTGTTGTATTGTTCGGTAAATATTTCGTCAATTTCGTATAGTGCGCCGCGCTGAGCCAACAAAGCCGAAAAATCGGGGTTAAGATTAATCAAATCGGGCGGGGTATCACTCAATACCGAAGCAAGAGTTCTTTTTTCGCCTTCCGAGAACGGAACATCTATCCATTTAATTTTTATTTCAGGGTTTTGGGTTTCAAAATCTTTTATAATTTTGTTCATATACGGAGCAAAATCGTTCATCTGCAAAGTCCAAAAAACGACTTCGTCAGACGTTTTTTTGTTAAACGGCATACACCACAAAACCAATACGCAAATAATACAGACTAAAAAAATTTTAATAAATGAATTGTTCACCGTTCACTCCCAAAATAATTATACAATGAAACAATTATTCAAACAAATTTTTTACGGCAACTTTAAAATAATCGGCAATCAAAATAATTTTATCAATCGTAATATTTAATTTAGCATTTTCCACTTTGCCGATATAAGACCAATCAAGATTAAGCTCCAAAGATAAATCTTCCTGTGACAAACCGCTTTGCTGTCGCAATTTTCGGATATTTTTCCCTAATTTTTTACGTACATTTTTGTTCATTAATATTATTTTCGCGGAAATCCATGACAATTCCACGATTGACAGTCGGGAAAAATCATGTTATACTATTGATATGAAAGGATATACGGCATGAAAAAATTGTATGTAAAAAATAAGAATTTTACTTTAGTAGAGGTTGCAAAAATTAACTTCCCCTCTCCTACAACATTTTTTGGCAGGAGAGGGAAGAATTGCTTAGCGAGGTACGAGTTTAGCAATTCGGGTGAGGTAACAGAACAAAGTCGCAAAGTTGTTAGGATAACAAAACCCCTCACCCTGTTTTCAGACTTTCGCGTTCCGCTCAAGTCGAAAACAGTCATCTCCCCGTTGGGGCGAGGTAGGAAATTCGGCTTTACTCTCGCCGAAGTCCTTATCACCCTCGGCATTATCGGTGTTGTTGCGACAATAACCATGCTGACATTGATAAAAAATTATCAAAAGCATGAAACGGTAAACCGCTTAAAACAAACGTACAACATAATTTATAATGCCGTAAGAATGTCGGAAACCGAAAACGGACTTTTGGAAACTTGGGAAATACCGTATACATCATCAACTTCTGCTAATGATTGTTATAACAAGGGAAAAATATTTTTTGAACAATATCTAAAGCCATACATAAAAACAGTAAAAGATTGTACAACTTCTGAATGTTGGGTGGGCAGCTATACTCGTACAAACGGGGAAGTTGTAAATTTAGAGAATAACAAAAGGTACAATATTATACTTGCAAACGGAACTGTTATCGGTTTTGAACCCAAGGGAACTTTTGTTCATCTTTATATTGATTTAAACGGTAAGAAAGCCCCGAACAAATATGGCAGAGATTTTTTTGACATTTTAATAAGTAAAAAAGCAAGCAATGCTTCTATTGGGAATTATAATAAAAGCGGAGTATATATGTTCGGACAAGGTAAAGATAGAATAAGTTTGACTTCGGGGGATTGTTCTTGTTCAAAAGATACAGCAGGATCCAACGGTTTATATTGTGGAGCATTAATCATGCTTGACGGTTGGAAAATTGCCCCCGATTATCCGTGGTAATCACCTTGGTGATACGTAAAACTCCGCCTCGGCGAGAGTTTTGCGCGGGTTATCTTTTGAATAAACCTGCATTACATAATATCCTTTTTGGTTTATCACAAAATAATCCGTAAAATAATTGACTTCTTCGTCTTTCAACCGAACATCTCTTGTCCAAATTAAATCGTAGCCCAATCTGTCATAGTCGTTATCTTTTTTCACAACCTGTATATAAAGATATCGCGACTCAACTTTTTTGGGCATCAAAATAACATAATAAATACGATTTCCCGCCAAAAAATTCTTGGAATAATCGTAAATATTTTTTTCGGTAATCGGCTGACGATTAAACAGTATGCCCGCCTTATCGCTTGCACAACCCGTCAAAAACAACATCAAAATACTCAAAAAAAGTATCAGTTTCTTCATTTTTCAAGCTCTTTAATTTTTTCTTGAACGGTTTTTGCAGTCGCCTCATCTTTGTTATGAGTTAAGAATATTTTATAATTATTCAATGCTTCAGCCTTGTTTCCGTCCTGTTCATAAGCTATTGCAAGCGCATAATAAGCATATCCGTAATTCGGATTAAGCGTAATAACGCGATGGAAACACTCTTTGGCTTTTGCATTGTTTTTGTCATTCGCATAAACAAGCCCTAAATTAAACCAGCCGTCAGCATAATTCGGATTTACAACGATTGATTTTTTATAAAAACTAATCGCACCGCGATTGTCATTTTTCAATTTGTAAACATTACCGATTTTCAACAGTGTTACTTCATCGGCAGGTTTGATTTTTAATGCTTCCTGATAATTTTTTACGGAGACATCATAATTTTTGCTTTTATAATTTTCATCACCTTGCGCAATGAGTTCTTTGTAACGCGCGTTATCCGCATCTTCACCTGCTTTTGCGGAATCCATAGACAAAGATATCGCGGTAATTTCACCCGAACCCGAAGTTGTTTCGATCTTGCTCGTTGAAGAAATAAATTTTGCAAATTCTTCACTGTACTCGGTTTTGTCGGGCGACATTGTAATTGCCTTTTCATAATATTCGGTCGCACGTTCGTTCAACCCGCAGGCTCTGTATGCCTGAGCAAGTCCAAAGTAAGCATAACTGTCTTTTGTATTACGTTCAATGGCTTTTTCAAACATTTCACACGCAAGCGTGTAGTTTTTTGCTTTCAAATAAACATCACCCTGCGCAACATAAGCGGCAGTAAGGTTTGTTTGAACATTTGAATTATCTTTTGTCTGCAAGAGTTCGTTATACAAAGCGATAGCGTCATTATATTTGTTCATTGCATGCAAAACGAGAGCCTTATTAAATTTGACGTTGTAATCGTCGGGTTTTGCCGCCAAAACTTCGTCATAGTATTTCAAAGCGTTTGCATAATCTTTTTTCAAATGATAACATTCCGCCAAATCCTCGACAAGTTCAATATCACGTTTATCTTTTTGAAGCTCAAGAGCTTTGTTGTAATTAATAATGGTATCGTCAATTTTGTTCAATCTTCTGTATACAATCCCGATATTTTTATATCCTTTGTAATCGTTAGGATAATGCGAGATATAAATTTTGTAGTTTGCGATTGCGGCATCATTCTTGTTCATATCGGCAAGAAGGTTTCCGTAATCAAACCTCAATGAATGCAATTCGGGCTGTTGTCTAAAAATCACGTCATATTGAGCAAGTGCGGGTTCGTTCTTGCCCAATTCCTGATAAGAAAGTGCAAGATTTATATGAGCCGTTGAGTTTTCGGGGTTTGCATCAACCGCTTTTTCCAAAACTTCTACCGCTTTTTCATAATTTTTTGTTTGGAAAAGCGCAAGTCCATAGTTCGCATAATCTTTAAACGCATTGGGATTTTTCATATAAAGACTTTCATATTCGTTAGCGGCACTTTCGTAATTTCCGTTACCGAGATATGAATTTGCAAGGTTTTCGCGAGCTTCTCTGTGTTGCGAATATGTAGCCAAAAATTTGTTATAATCTTCTATTGAGGCCTCATAATCACGAAGTTGATATTCAACATTTGCAATATTCAAATAGTTATACAAATATTCGGGACACATTTCCATAACTTTTTTGTATGCTTCAAGGGCTTCTTTATACTTGCCCTGATTTTCGTAGATACTTCCGATACTTACATAAATGTATCCGTCAGCGGGCTTGAGTTCCGCAACTTTTGCATAAGCACTCAACGCTTTGTCATATTCACCGATTTCACTGTAAACACCCGCCAATTTTGTATAAATCATAACGTCATCAGGAGCGATATTCAACGCTTCCGTCAACTTTTGAATTGCGGTTGTATAATCTTCTTTGTATTCGGCAGAACATGCCTGTTGGTACAAATAGTTTGCTTCGGGGGTCATGGCATAAGCTCCGCCTGCCAAAGCAAATGTTAATAAAGCTGCGATTAAAAACTTGTTGTTTCTCATAATTTCTCCCAACAACATTATATCAAAAATCATATTTGTGTAAAGCTATGTGAATAAATTTCACGATTAAGCAAAATTTTTACAGCCTTCACAATTTTCACCTGCTCATCACTGTTTTTGTCAAAATCCAAATCGTTGATTTCACCAAAATCTGTTATTGTTTGCGCAATATTTTTGTATAAATTGTCGGTTTCATTTTTCGGCTCGTTTTCAAGCATTTTTATAATTCTGACAAGCTCCAAATCTTTTGCATCAACAATCATGGCATCAATTCCCGCACCGTAAGCCAAAACCGCAAAAACTCTGTTCAGCAAAACCCTGTCGACCGCTCCGTTAGAAATATTTGAAAGCCCAATGACGGTTTTTACGGGAGGGTCAAAACTTTCTTTCAGCATTCTCACGGTATTTAGTGCTTCTGCTCCTTGCGATTGATCGGCACATACGGGCAAAATCAGAGGGTCAAAAAATATTTTTTCACTGTCAATTCCTTTTTCAATGAGCTTTTCATAAATTTCAAACGCAATTTCCAATCTTCCGTCGGCAGATTTTGGAATACCCGTTTCCTTTGATAATGTCAACGCAACAAGGTTACTGCCATATTCCAAAGCCAAATCCGACATTTGCGACAATCTCGGTTCGTCTTTTGAGACACTGTTTATAAAAGTCTTGCCGTCAAAATTTTCAATCCCTCGTTTCATTTCTTCAAAATTTGTTGTATCAAAAGATATACCAAGACTTGAATTTTCTTTGACAATATTTGCAAGCCAAGGCAAAATTCCTTCCAAATCCTTTTTGGCAGGCCCGACATTCAAATCCGCATAATCCATATTTGATTGTGCTTTAATAAGTTCACAAATAAAGTTTTCATTACGGCTGGCAAGAGCCTCTCTGACTGTTTTTGAAATTACGTGAATATTTTCGCCTATGAGTATCATAAACAAATTTTACCACAAAATTATCCTTACGGACTATTGACCTTTCAAAGAAAACAGTTTAATATTTAAAGTGTCGAAAGTGCATCTTGGTATCTTTACAAAAATTTACAATTAAATTTCGCAGATAGGGCGCAAATTTTGCTATGTTCATGTTTTTGTACCACTGGAAAAATTTGTCAAGTCATGTTACAATATGTGAAAAATAATAAAGAAAAGGAGAAGGTCTATGGCAGTGTTAACATCAAAGGTAACAAAGGAAAAAACGACAAAATCCAAATTTAATGATGAGTTTGAAAATTATTTGAAAAAACAATGTTTGAAAACGACATTCAACGGAATAGAGTTGGAAACGTTTTCCTGGTACAAAAAGGTACTCGGACTTGTTTAGGACATAAATTTTATAAAAATACCTCCCGTCATCGAAGGGAGGTATTTTTTATACAATATTTATAATAAAAGAATTTATAGCAGATAGTTTGGTTTTGTCGTTTTTAATCAGATTGAGATTTTTTGAAATTTCTTCAATGTAACCTTCGCAGGTGTAATCTTCTTTGAAATTGAACAGTTGGGAAATGCTGACGTTTAGTGCCTGAGAAATTTTGACGAGATTGTCGGGCGAAGGAAAATATCGCCCCGTTTCGATTGAACTGATGCTTATAACTTCCACTCCAACAGCTTCTGCAAGATTTTCCTGTGTAAGATTTTGAAGTTTTCTAAATTTTTTTATGTTACGACCAAGTTCTTTCTTTAACTCCATAATATTCTCCTTTACTAATTTTCTAATAATATTTATGAAGTTAAATTAAGTGATACTTATATTAAATATTGCATAATATAAGCAAATCTTATATAATATAAAAGTAACACTTATAATTTAAGAGGAAAAATCATTATGACACAAAGAGAGGATAGAAAACACACTGCGTTTACTTTGGCCGAAGTCCTAATCACCCTCGGGATTATCGGTGTAGTTACAGCATTGACCATGCCGACTTTAATACAAAATTATCAAAAGCATGAAACGGTTAATCGACTAAAAGAAACATATAGCATTCTCTATCAAGCCGTCAGCATGTCAGAAACCGAAAACGGACTTTTGGAAACTTGGGAAATACCGAATGTAGGTTGGAATGAAAATACGTATACTTATGGCAAAACATTTTTTGAACAGTACCTAAAACCCTACATAAAAGTGGCAAAAGAATGTAAATATCAATCAAACGAATGCTGGGCTGAAGAATATATAAAACCAAACGGTGTTGCTGAGGATAATTTTCCTAGCTTGAAAAACAAAACATACGGCACGGTTTTGGCAAACGGAAGTGTCATCGGTTTTTATCCGAGAGGCACATTTTGTGAAGTATGGGTAGATTTAAACGGAAAAAAGGGTCCGAATAAAATAGGTAAAGATGCATTTATTATTTTAATAGTAAAAAACGCAAATAATTACTATGGTAATTTCCCCAGAAGCGGTGTATATATGTATGGGCAAGGCTTTCAGAGAAACGTGTTGACAGGTAGTAATTTTAAAGGTTGTTCAAAAAATGCAACAACTTATGCAGGTCTATACTGCAACGGATTAATCCTGCATGACGGTTGGAAAATCGAGAAGGATTATCCATGGT
Source organism: uncultured bacterium (assembly GCA_902795965.1). Lineage (GTDB taxonomy): Bacteria > Cyanobacteriota > Vampirovibrionia > Gastranaerophilales > Gastranaerophilaceae > Stercorousia. The sequence continues at coordinate 156 of CADBNI010000074.1, read as the reverse complement.
GATTTAAAGTTTGGTAAGTAAGATAAGTTAGGTAAGTTCGATAAGTACTTATCAATAAAAATCCCCTCTCCCCTTGTGGGAGAGGGTAGAATTTCAATATGAGAGCTTGCTCGAATATTAGAAATTCGGGTGAGGGGTAAGAATAAAATTTTCGGC
>CADBNI010000073.1 GCA_902795965.1 uncultured bacterium | reverse complement strand
CTCCTCGTAATGACAAGAACCCCTCACCCGCAGTTGTAACTCGCTTTCGCTCGAACAACTGCTCCCTCTCCCTCAAGGGGCGAGGGGGCGAATTTTACGTCATTCCGTGATTCGGAATCTATCAATGTTAATTAAACTGATAGACCCTGAAATAAATTCAGGGTGACGGAAAGCGGTTCGCTTTGTCAAGTTCAGCATGACAGATTCAAATATCTGCACATCTAAAATTTCGCCCTCTAATCCACCGAGAAAATCTCTTTAATATCGTCCATAGTAAGCGATTTGACAATATTTCTGTCTACCGAAATTACGCTGTCAACAAGGTTGCGTTTAACCGTTTTGAGTTTTTGAATTTTTTCTTCAACCGTATTTTTCGTAATAAGTCTGTAAACAAAGACTTTTTTCGTCTGTCCTATACGGTAAGCACGGTCTGTTGCCTGATCTTCAACTGCAGGGTTCCACCACGGGTCGTAGTGGATAACGTAATCCGCGCCCGTCAAATTCAAGCCCGTTCCGCCCGCTTTCAAACTGATAAGGAATACGGGAATTGACGGGGTTGAATTAAACCTTTCAACCGCACCCTGTCGGTCTTTCGTTTTACCTGTCAGGTATTCGTAAGGTATACCCTCTCTTTCCAGCCAATCTTTAATCAAGTCAAGCATATTGACAAATTGGCTGAACAAAAGTATTCTGTGGCCTTCGTCAATAATTTCTTCCAACATTGATTTAAGTTTTTCAAATTTACCCGATTTAATGATGTTTTTAACATTATCCTTGTCATACAATCTCGGGTGGCAGCAAATCTGACGGAGTCTGAGAAGTGCCGAGAAAATCGACAGTCTGCTCTTTTCAAGTCCGTTTTGTTCAATGGATTTGAACAATTCTTCTTTCGTACTGTCAAGTACCTGTAAGTAAAAATCTTTCTGTTCGTCCGTAAGTTCACAGTATGCAATATTTTCAACCTTATCGGGCAAATCTTTTGCAACATCACGTTTCATACGGCGCAAAATAAACGGATAAATCTGCAATTTAAGACGTTTTTCAACAGTTTTGTCCTGACGTTCCATAATCGGATTGACGTATCTCGAATTGAAATCCGCAACGCTGAACAAAAATCCCGGCATAAGAAAATCAAATACCGACCAAAGTTCTTCAAGTTTGTTTTCAATCGGAGTACCTGAAAGTGCCAATTTGTGTGATGCCTGCAACTTTTTAACGGCTTGAGCAGTCTGCGACATTGCGTTTTTGATGTTTTGAGATTCATCAAGAATAATATATCTGAAATTGTATTCCTTTAATTTTGCAATATCACGTCTAATCAAGGCATAGCTTGTGATTACGACATCATAATTCGGAATTTCTTTAAAGAAATTCTTTCTTTCGACACCCGCAAGTTTCAATGTTGTCAATGTCGGAGCGAATTTTTGGATTTCAGCCTCCCAGTTAAACACAACCGTTGTCGGACAAATAACGAGTGTCGGCTGAGGCCCGTCCTGTTCTTTTGCCTTTTGGATAACCGCAAGAGCCTGCAAGGTTTTTCCAAGCCCCATATCGTCCGCCAAAATTCCGTTCAAACCGTACTTGTACATAAACCACAACCAGCCAAAGCCTTTGATTTGGTATTCACGAAATTCGGCATTAACCCCTTCGGGAAGTTTCAAATCTTCCGAAGTCGAGAATGACGACATTTGTTTCCAGAAGTTTTCAAATTCTTCACTCAAAACCAGTTCGACATTAAGGTTTTTGAGTTCGTTAATAAGCCCCGCACGATAGGTTTTTACGACAAATTTGTTATCATTGTTGCGATATACGTCAAATGAATTGAATGCGCGCATAATTGCATAAATATCCTGAGCAGGATATTCAACAAAACCGAGGCTTCTAATTCTGCTGTATTTTTCACCGCTTTGAATAGTTTCGTAAATCTCGTCAAAATTGATAATTTCTTCGCCCGCCTGACCGTAAAGAAATATTTCAAAACTGTCCTCGTTTTCTTTTGAAAAGTCGATTTTTGCGCACAATCTGAACGGGTCGTCCATAAGTTTGAAGAAATTCATATCATCTTTTTCAACAAATTTCCAGCCTTCACCCGCTTGTTTTATGTAATAATTGTAAAAATCAATGGCATTTTCTTTTTCGAGTGCAAGGTTGTTGGTCTGCATGGGAACGAACTTGCACGCCAAAAGCATGGCATAGGCTTCCTGTTCGTGTTTGAGGTTTCGTTTAATCCAATAGACCAAATCTTCGCCCTGTTTTTTGATTGTAATATAAGGTGCTTTTTCTGCCGTTGTTTTTGAATACGGAACTTTTACACCGTCATATTCAAATTCCAAAGATGCCTTTAAAGATTGATCGTAATCAATTCCGAGAGTAACAATATTGAGCGGGGGACGTTCCGTAAGCATTAATTTGCTGATATTTTCGTCAATAACAACGTCCATAACCTCTTGGAGTTTCGGCAATTCTTCATAAATAAATTTTCCGCCTTCCGCATCTTTCAAATCCGTAAATGAAGATTTGAGGATATTTTGCGGGAGGGAGTTCATTGCAATATTGGTGGGAAAAATCAGATTTTTGTATCTTCCCCATTTCAGGTGGCGCGAAAAATATCTGACTTCTTCGAGCGGATAAACATCATCTCTGTCGGGTCTTTTCCATTCGAGAGAAAGAAGTATTGTCCCTTGCGCACCCGTATTTACGTTAAGAATAAGTTTCCATTCTTCGTCCGTAAATTTTAAACGTTCTTTTGTTTTTTCGTCCAAAACCTCATCAGCATGTGACAAAAGTGAAAACATAGGGCCGAATTTTGTAATCGGAATATCGTACCAGCCCGCTTTTTTATCCTGTCTTGAAATTGTTAATAATTGTTGAAATATTGCAACTTCAACCTTTTGTGAATTATTGAGTTCAAATGTTTTATCCTGTTTTTGAGCTTCAATCAAAGCGCGCAGGATAGGTTCGATTTGCCTAACGACTTTTCCCGTTTCGCGTGATCTGACAAGAATCGAGAAAAAGTTTGCTTTTCTTTTTGAGTTGAAGTGAAAAATAAAATTTCCCTGCGGTTCTTCGGTTAACGCTGTATTTTCGTCAGGAAAATCAAATTCCATGCCGAATTTTGTTTCAAGCCAATCTTCATAAGCATGTTCATCAATGGCTTTTAGCGCAACCGCAACGGCATGTTTGCACCATTCCTCTTTTAACGGGCAGTTGCAACGTGCTTCAACCTTGTTTTTTTTGAAGATTAAATCCGTATTGTAATGATCCTGAAAATTCCCTTTTACTTTTCCCATGTAAAAGTTTTTTTCGGGATACGTGTCAAACACCATATCTTTAAGATGGTATTCATAGCCTCTGCGCCAGCTTCCCGCTCCGGCATGTTCTTTTATGAATTTGTAAGTAAATTCCTGCTGTGTGCCACTCATTAACGAGTATCTCTTTCCTTTAGGGTATAACCTTCGATAAATAGATTTGCTAATCTATAAACCCAACAAAATCATTATACACAAAATTCTAAAAAACGCAAGCTATTTTTTCAAAAATATAAAAATGGAAATAGCAGGATAATACAATACCTAACAAAGCTCCCATATAAACTTCAAACGGTGTATGTCCCAAAAGCTCTTTCAATTTTTCTCCGATAGCCTGCACGTCATGTTTATAATAATCTTCCATCATTCTGTTTAAGCATGCTGCGGTTTTTCCTGCGGCACGTCTAACCCCTGCCGCATCATACATTGTAACCAGTGCAAATCCCATTGCAACGGCAAATAATGTTGAGTTAAATCCGTCAATAAGTCCTATTGTCGTTCCGAGCCCCATAACTCCCGCCGAATGTGCACTTGGCATTCCGCCGGTTGTGGTAAATATTTTAAAATTAATTTTTCTTGTTCTGATTGTAAAAATACAGAATTTTAAAACCTGTGCAATAAATGCGCAGGAAAGTCCCGATATAATCGCTTCATATCCTGTATTTAAAATGTTCAAAGTCATCTTTCCCCTAACTTTATGAGCTGCCTGTCATTCTGAGCGTAGCGAAGAATCTCATAACTTATCAGCGTCAGAATGACAATATGTTTTTTATTAATATAACATAATCTGCAAATTTTTGCAATTTGTTTTTATTCAATCCCTTTGTATAATTCGTTTATGTCGATATCTAAAACTTTTGCAATCATATATATCGTGATTGCATTGGGAATTTGTTTTCCTTGTTCTATCGAACATATTGAATTTGTACTCATATCAATTAACTCCGCAAGTTCGGGCTGAGTTAAATTTTTACGATTACGCTCTGCTTTAATGTTTAATCCTAAGGCTTTAATATTCACATTTTTATTATCAGTTATTGACTTATGTTATGCAATATGCTATCCTGTGATAAAATACAAGTATTAATGTATTTTTTTATAATTAAATTGTATAAAAGGTGGGATAATGTATAAGGAAGATATTGAAGAAAAATTGTGTGAGGCGGAAGGGTTGATAAAGTGTCTGTGTGAGGTTTTGGAACATGAATTTGAGATTTCGGGCGAAGGCGGACATCTTTTCACTCTTGCCAAAATCATTCAAAATCACTTGTGCAGGTAGTCCATGTTGCCGTCCTTGAGAATGTGTGCCGCAGCTACCCAGCCTTCTTGTTCAGCCCAACTTGGTATGTTATTTAAATTCCATGGTAAAACACTACTTTTCATTATATGAAACTTAAATAAATCTTTGCCATAAGTATTTGGTCCTTGTTTGCCGTTAGTATCATACCAAAGTCCCATACAAACGCCATCTGTCCAGCCGCCTCCGCCATGATTGCAGGTATTATCCGCATTGTCATTTTTGAGCCAAAAAGTACTTCCGTCAGCGAGTGCAATTTTGTAATATATCCCGTTTTCATCTAAATCGTAGGCATAATAGTCATTGCCTTTAATACCTTTGTATACATCTTCAGATATACAACCGCTTTTTGGTTCAGTACCGCAATCTTTTATGATTTTGAGATATGGTTTTAAGTAATCAGCAAATTCGGTTACATTTGAATATTGCCATTCGTCAACGTATCCGTTGTCTTTTATTGACATCAAAAGAGCCTGGTTAATCATTGAATAGAATTTCTTAACCTTGTTGACCGTTACTTGCTCCTGATATTTGTTAATCAATACAGGCATGGTCATAGCAGCGACAACACCGATAATTCCAAGGGTAATGAGGACTTCAGCTAAAGTAAAACCTTTAGAATTAGCCCCCTCCCGAATTGCTAAGCTACTCGCTAAGCAATTCTTCCCTCCCCCATGGGGGAGGGGGTGGGCTTTATTATTATCCATGTCATTACGAGGAGCATTCGCAGAATGCGACGTAGTAATCTCATTAAAATTAATTTTATGAGATTCTTCGGCTAAAGCCTCAGAATGACATAAATACTTAATGAGATTGCGACGTCGTGCTTTGCACTCCTCGCAATGACATGTATGTTTTTTGGGGAAAGTATTTAACGATAAAAGCCTATCTTCCTGTCTTCCGTTATTCCTGCCCTCACTTGGCTTCTTAGCTGCTTTTTGCTTACCTTCCTTCATAATCGCCCCTTTCTTAATTTAATAATTAGTATATTAATCATTTAATTAATATACTAATTATATAATAACATATTTCATTATTTCTGTCAAGATTACTATAATTGACCTATGCATATAAGAGAAAAAATCAAATCACTTTTGGCTTTGAAATGTGTTACGATTACAAAACTTGCCGAGCTTATGAGTGAAAAAACGGGCGAAAAATACACATTTCAGCGCATATCGCATAAATTAAGACTTAACAGAATTACTCTTGCTGAAGCATACATAATTGCCGATATTTTGGGATATGACCTTGAATTTGTAGAACGAAAATAAGATTTTTAAACGGCTTTTATTTTCTTTAAGATTTTTTCAAAAATTTCCGATTTCAGATTATTTTCGTCTAAAATATTAAAGCATTTATCAATCAAATCATTTAAATCTTTTTTTGCTTTTTCAAGCCCATAAAGGCTTACGTAAGTAAGTTTCCCTTCTTCTTTATCTTTGCCTAAAGTTTTCCCCATTTCTTCAAACGTGGAAGTTTCGTCCAAAATATCATCAGCAATCTGAAAAGCTACTCCCAAATTTTGACCGAATTCCGTTATTGCATTGAGTTGTTCATCATTAGCATCTGCAATGATTGCACCCGAACGCAAAGCCAATTTAAACAAATCCGCGGTTTTGTGGGTGTGGATATAGTCCAAAGTTTGTGCGTAAAATTCAAAATCTTCGTTTTCAGTCTTGCAGTCATTAATATTAAGTCTTTCGCTCTCGATATCGACAACCTGACCTGCAATTACACCAAAAGCTCCCGCCGCGTGAAAAAATTCTTCCATAAGTTTCAAAAGTTTTTCTGCCCCGAGTTGTTTGGAATTTTTCAAAATTGTTTGCGGTGCAAATGTCAAAAGCGCATCTCCCGCCAAAACAGCATTTGCTTCTCCAAAAACCATGTGGTTTGTGAGTTGTCCGCGTCTGTAATTATCGTTATCCATACAAGGCAAATCGTCATGAATAAGGGTTTGAGCGTGAAGCATTTCGATTGCGCAGGCGGTCGGAATTGCATCTTCAACCTTTCCGCCAAACATTTTGCAGGTTTCAAGGCACATAACCGGACGAAGTCTTTTACCGGGGAGGGTTACCGTATATTTCATTGCCTTAAATATCTTGTGCGGATAATTTATCGGCATAAATTCATCAAGTTTTTTATTTATAAGCTCAATATAATCGTTAGTCATCAAACCCACCGCCTATTTTGTAATAATAAGAACATTCAATTCCCGTTCCGTTTTTTGAACAATCCTGTTTTAAAGACTGCATATCGGAATTGTAGCCGAAAGGTTCAATTCTGCCGTTTTCATAAATATCTATTCCGAAGATATCACGTCCCCACCTGTTCGGAGGCAAAATTCCGTTAATATCAAACATCATTATAAACCAGGGCGCATCGGGCTTATTTGTATGAATATCTTTGATGCCTATAATACTATTGTGTTTTGAAAAATAAAAATCTTCAAAATAGTAATGATGCTTTTTATTGACTACTGTACCGTTCATATATTTGGGTTTGTATCTTTTGGGCGGACGAATATCCGTTTTTACCCTCAAATACGGCTTAATAATCGTCAAAAGCAATTTTTCCCTTTCTATATTTGTTTGCGCTTTTTTCATGCTTTTAAGCATATCGTCCGTAATATGCGCATTTAATACGGAAAACATATATTCAACACGATTCAGCCTTTCGTTCCATTTTGAAATGAAACCCGCCTGTGTGGTATTTTCTATGGAAAACGGCATTACAAGCAGTAATACACCTAAAATAACAAACAACACAACAGAATATTCAATTTTCGGATATAATTTTTTACTCATAACTACGCCATATCAATTCTTTTCTTTTCTTCAAGTAATTTGTCATAAACCCATTCGGGAACAAAATTTTTGCCCAACACGATTTGACCGTTTATGATATTCGGGCAATGAAAATCAGAACCGCCCGTCACGATAAGCCCCAATTCTTCCGCCATTGAAGAAAAATATTCAACGCAAGCGGGGGAATGTTTTCTGTGATATGCTTCAATTCCGCGCAAACCGTATTTCATAAGTTCTTTAATCAGGCTTTCCGCAATATCAATGTCATGCGGGTGTGCTATAACGGGAATACCGCCGGCATCATAGATGATTTCAACAGCATCTTGAGGAGAAACGGTTTTTCTCTGAACATAAACGGGAGAATCATCATGGATATATTTGGCATAAGCGTCCATGACATTGTTTGTTCCGCCCGCAAGAGTTATTGCTTTTGCAATATGCGGACGTCCGATACTTCCGCCTTCGGCAACCTGTTTTTTTATATCTTCAAATTTAATTCTTATACCTTCCTTTTTGGCAAGAAGGGTGATAATTTCTTTGGTTTGTTTGATACGTGCCTGTTGCTGAGTTTTCAACATTTCTTTGAAATCCGAATTTTCAACATCAGGAAAATATCCTAAAATATGTACTTCGTAATTTTTATAAAGCGTATTGACTTCAATACCTTGAATAATTTCAAGTTTATCTTCTTTTCCCGTTTCTTTTAAGTATTTTTTTGCAACGGGATAAGAAAGAACGTTGTCATGATCGGTCAGCGCAATGACTTGAAGCCCGACATCAATCGCGGTATCGACGATTTTTTCGGGTGAAAATGCGCCGTCCGAAAACAACGTATGTATATGAAAATCACCTTTCATTTTCCTCTTCCTTTGTTTTATCTTCTGACTTAAAAATTCTTTTTATGGAAACGGCTTTTCCGCTTATCGGATCAATCTCAACTTCAATAGCGTTAATTTGAACAGTATCACCGTTTGCAACATCATATCTTTCGGGAATAACGGTTGTAAAGCGATTTAAAGATGTATTGTAATCCATTCCGATTACGCTGTCAGCACATCCGCAAAAACCGGCATCCGTAATGTATGCCATATTGTTAATAATTTGTTCGTCTGCGGTTTGTACGTGCGTATGAGTTCCAAAAAACGCACTCACACCCAATTCGGAACAAAATTTTGCAAAACAGATTTTTTCCGCGGTTGCTTCCGCGTGAAAATCAACAATAACAATCGGAGTAATTTCTTTCAGGCGCTTAATTTCTTTTGCCGCAAAGGTCCATTGGGATTCCACGGGCGACATAAATACTCTGCCCAAGATGTTTATAACACCGATTTTTATTCCGTTAAATTCAAATATTTTGCTTCCCTGCCCCTGTGTTCCTTCAGGATAATTAAACGGGCGGATAAGTTTTTCCGCGCCGTCGATGTAGTTAAAAATTTCTTTTTTATCCCAAATATGATTTCCCGATGTCATACAATCGACACCGTAATCTGAGATATCGTTATAATTTTTTTCAGTTAACCCAAACCCGTGAGATGCGTTTTCAACGTTAGCAATAACAAAACAACTTTCTTTTTCGTAAGATTGTAAAAAATCTCTCACGGCAAACCTGCCGGGTCTGCCGACCAGGTCGCCGAAAAAGATAATTTTCAAATTGTTGTTTGAAATGAACTTTTCACTTTTCACTTTTCACTTCTCACTTATTTTGCAATTTCAGTTGTTCTGAACTCTCTTACAACAGTTACTCTGATTTGTCCGGGGTAATCAAGTTCGTCCTCGATACGTTTTGCAACATCTCTTGCAAGTTTTTGTGATGCTAAATCGTCAAATTTTTCAGATTCTACGATAATTCTGACTTCACGTCCCGCCTGTACCGCAAAGGATTGTTTTATGCCTTCGTAACTGTTTACTATTTCTTCGATTTTTTGTAAACGTTTGATGTAAATTTCGAGGGTGTCGCGTCTTGCTCCGGGTCTGCCTGCGGAAATTGCGTCCGCAACTTTTACGAGTACCGCTTCGATTGAATTTGCAACAACGTCATCGTGGTGCGCTTCTATTGCATGAATAACTTCGGGTCTTTCGCCGAATCTTGTTGCGAGTTCTACACCGAGCTGAATGTGTGTTCCTTCCTGGGTTTGGTCGACGGCTTTGCCGATATCGTGCAAAAGTCCCGCACGTTTTGCAATTTTTTCGTTTGCACCGATTTCTGCCGCAAGCATGCCCGCTATGTGACCGACTTCCAGTGAGTGTTTAAGTACGTTTTGACCGTAACTTGTTCTGTAATAAAGACGTCCGAGAGTTTTGACAAGTTCTTTGTTCAATCCCATTACACCCATTTCAAGGGCTGCATTTTCGCCTTCCGCCCAGATTTTTTTGTCGATTTCTTCTTGAGCTTTTTCGACCATTTCTTCAATTCTTACGGGGTGAATACGACCGTCGGTAATAAGTTTTTCGAGCGCAAGTTTTGCGATTTCACGTCTTACGGGGTCAAAACTTGATAATACAACGGCTTCGGGTGTATCGTCAATAATTAAATCAACTCCCGTAAGGGTTTCCAAAGCTCTGATGTTACGACCTTCACGTCCGATAATACGTCCTTTCATTTCGTCATTAGGCAAAGCTACGACCGAAACGGTAGTTTCTACGACCTGTTCAATCATGCATCTTTGCATTGTTGTGGAAAGGATTTCTTTTGCTTTTTCAAGTGAAGTTTCTTTTATTTTAGCTTCATTTTCTCTTATTAACTGCATTTGTTCATGTGCCAAATCGTGTTTGAGTTGTTCAAGAAGCATGTTTTTGGCATCTTCTGCCGACATGCCGGAAATTCTTTCAAGCTCTGTTGTTTGTTTTTGAACGATTTCGGCAAGATAATCTTCTTTTTCAAGCAGTTCGTCCAATTTTCTTTGAACCTGCAAATCTTTGTCGGTATATTCTTGAATTTTGTCTTCAAGCATATCTTCGCGTTTTGCTAATTTTTGTTCTTGTCTTGCAAGTTCCTGACGTCTTTCTCTTTCTTCTTCGTTAAGTTTTTCTCTGTCGTTTTGTAATTCTTCTATAGCTTTGATTTTAGCTTCTTTGAGAAGAATTTTTTCTTTGTCTTCGAGTGATTTTCTGTCTTTTTCGACAGCCAAAATTAAGGATTTAGTTTTGTTTTCACGGACAAACAAAACAGCAATTAGTGCTATTACCGCAAAAATCGCAATAATCAATAAAAAGTCCATAAAGTTTTATACCTTATCTTTCTATTTTTTAATAATACACACAATGCCCGATACATTTAACCTATCGGGTTTTCACTATTCTGTTGTAAGAATGAAAATCATTGCATATATTTCCAAAAAATATTTACTACTACATCTGTCAGTATAATAGCATAACTTTAATATTTTGTATAGTAGAAATTAAATATTTGATACAAAAGGTTAGATTTTAACTTTTTTCCATATTACGGGAACTTTTACGAACGGGTCGCCTTTGAATATTCTTGCAAACGAATATTTGACCGGTTCAAATCTTCCCTCTTTCAAAAGTGCTTTGTATAAGGGTTGTTCGCAGCATAAATCACTGCAATATCGGTGATGTTTGTTATTCGGGTTAAAAAACGGTGTTTCCGATAAAAACATTCTGTCCTCGCGCGGTGTATATTTGTTTGCAAGGAAAAGGTGTTCTTTAATATGTGTTCCGATTACAAAAATACCGTTTTCGTCAAGAACTCTGTATATCTTGTCGACCAAATCTTCACAAACTTTCCCTCTGTTAACATTCCAGTTATTCAATCCGTATCCGCTCATTACTTCGGTAATATTGTTGTCACAAAGCTGATAAATTCCGTTTCTGAAAAATATTGCACCTACCGCTCTTTCTTTCGGCAGTTTGTCTATATGATTTATGTCACCGTATTCGATTGCTATACTGTCTTTAAATTCCGATTTCAGACGATAATATTCTTCTCTGAAATTCGGATTTGTCCGTCTTTCAAGCATTGCTACATACCTGTTGTTAATGTATTTGTATTCGCTTTTGTATTCGGCAGGTTCCATAATTCTCATAAACAACTCTCTCAAGTTCCTTCTTTCTTCTATGCTCGGAGCGAAATTTCCCGTGTCTTTTATAAATTTGTCATAAGTGTTTTCAAATCCCGACATCAAAAATGAATCATGCCAAAAAGAAAACAATGAATAAATTCCTTTTTTTGCAAGTTTTAAAGGGTCGTTAGAAATATCGAAGCCTTTTACTCTGTATCTGTTTTCGGGTAAAAATCCTTTTATTGAAATGGATTCTTCTCCGTTTGCGCAGGCATAATCCCAAATGTCGGCACCTTTGGGGAAATTTTCTCTTACGTCCGAGGCTGCATCAGATAGGGTTCCGTAATCTCTGAAAAACCAACTGTCATTTGGGCTTCCCGTTTGTTCATCAATATGCAAAAGTCCCTTAAAATTCTCTTTGCGAACGTTATTTGTTCCGTAAATATTTGGAGTAAATGTTATGCGCATACTGCATGCAAAATTGCTGAATACAAAATTTTGTTATAAAAATTTTCAAATTTTACAAACATTAATAAAAGTGTTATAATTACAACAGTAAAAGGAGAGAAAATATGGAAATAAAAGTTGTTCAAAACGGTGATGTTCCCGTTGAAGTTTTGGTTATAGGAAAATTTGAGGGTGAAAAAACAAATACGGAACTTGTTAATGAATATGTAGTTGAAAAAGACGGATTTGAAGGTAAATTCGGGCAGACTTATTTAATTCATACCTTAGGAAAAATGAATGCCGACAAAATTTTGGTTGTCGGATTGGGTAAAAGAGAAGAATTTGATCATAATAAATTGCGTGAAGTTGTTGCAAAATCAGTTAAAAAATTAAATCAAATAAAAGCCGAAAAAGCCCTGTTTGATTTTGATATAAATGTTGATTACGGCAAATCCGCGGTAATTGGTGCTATGATTGCCGATTATGCTTATGACAAATACAAATCTCAAAAAGCACATCATCTTAAAGAAATATCATTCACAAAGTTTTCGCAAAAAGATGTTGAAGAAGGTAAAATTTTCGGTGAAGCAATGAAATTTACCCGTGATTTGGCAAACACTCCCGCCCAAATCGCAACACCTGCCAAACTTGCGCAAATCGCACAAGAAATTGAAGGTGTTGAAACAAAAATTTATGACAAAGAAGAAATCGAAAGAATGGGAATGGGTGCTTATTTGGCAGTAGGTCAGGGAAGTGTTAACCCGCCCAAATTTATTCACATGAAATATACGGGGCTAAATCCCAAAAAACGCATTGCAATTATCGGCAAAGGTATATGTTTTGATTCGGGCGGTTTGGATTTGAAACCCGCATCGTCAATGCTTACCATGAAAGACGATATGTCGGGTGCGGCTTGTGTTTTAGGTGTAATGCAGGCTCTTGCAAAACTCAAACCCGACGTGGAGGTTAACGGGATTATTGCGGCTTGCGAAAATATGCCTTCGGGTTCTTCTTACAAACCCGGTGATATTTTAACAGCCAAAAACGGTAAGACAATAGAAGTTGATAACACTGATGCGGAAGGCAGATTGACGCTTGCGGACGCGCTTTGTTATGCTTGCGAACTTAATGTTGATGAAGTTATTGATATTGCAACCCTTACGGGAGCTTGTATGGTGGCTTTGGGTACGGTTGCATCAGGTATTATGGGAAATTGCGAAGAATTAATCCGCAAACTTATTGATACCGCAAAAGATTCGGGTGAAACATACTGGCAGATGCCTATGTTTAAAGAGTATTTTGACAGTTTGAAATCCGATATCGCCGATATGAAAAACACAGGTTCAAGATACGGCGGAGCATCAGCGGCAGGTCTGTTCCTTCAGGAATTTGTTGATGAAAAAACAAAATGGGCGCATATTGATATTGCAGGGACGGCATTCCTTGAAAAACCGCAGAAAGAATTTATTGCGGGTGCAACAGGTGCAGGTGTCAGAACACTGCTAAATTATATAATTAAGTAAACTTAAAGTTGAATATTATTTTAAAAGCGGGACTTAATCCCGCTTTTACTGCATCATTGTTAATGTACTAACTGATATTCGAGCTTTACTTTTAGGGTCGTAATTTGCCATTTTTGAATTATAATTTGGCTGAAACGGTTCTTCATGTCGTGGTGCCGGTTGTAATTGTCCGTTTTTTTTCAAATTGTTAAAATAAGTTTGAATGGCTTTGTTGACTTCTTTTCTGCTGTTTGCCGTTCCAAGATTTCTTGTGCTGCTTTCAACATATTGTGTCAACCGTGATAATTCATCGCGCTGCTTTTCCGTTAACAACGAATAATCAATCGCGGTTTTTGCGCCTTGTACTTTGCTCATAATATCACCTCTATATATTTAAACTATTCTATAAATATTAAATTCCCGCTTTTTGAAAAATCTTAACAATTTTAATATTTGAGAAAATAGTTTTCGAGTCCGTCAGCTATTGCTTTTGCGCAATCCTTTTGAAATTCGGGTTTGATTAATTTTGCATTGTCTTCGGGATTTATGAGATAAGCGGTTTCGATTAAAATGCTTAATGCGTCGGTATTCCTTACCAATGCAAAACTTGCCTGTCTTACATTATCGTTGTTTAAATTCAATTCTGATGTCATTACGTCCAAAATAGTATCGGCAAGCGGTTTTGCCTGATTGTAGTAATAATAAATACTCGTTCCGCTGAATTTGTTCGGGTCTTTCCCGTCAGGGAGTGCGTTTGCGTGAATGCTCAAAAGTACCGTTGCGTTGTTGTAATTTGCAATATCGACTCTTTGTTTTAATCCGAGATAAAAATCGTCATTTCGTGTCATAACGACTTTTGCACCGCGTTTTTTCAGTTCGGTTTCAAGGTATTTTGCGATTGAGAGGTTTATATCCTTTTCTTTGTCGCCAAGACAGCCGATTGCTCCGTTTTCATATCCGCCATGTCCCGCATCAATCGCTATCGTCAAACCTTTCAATGGCTTGTGAAGATTGATTTGTTGCGGTTTTCTTACTGTCCAGACAAATTGGTTATCCTCGTATTTTCCGCCATAACCTGATAGTTTTTGCTGAAACGGAAATTCCATCTCAAAAATTTCGTTATCACTGTCTTTTACGTTATAAAACCTTATCCTTAGCGGGTTTTCTTCAATAATTTCAAACGGAACGCGTTTGTTAAAATTAAAAATATATTTATAAAACTCTTTATCCTCACTAAACTCGTAACCGCTCATTTCTGCGGGTGAATATTTGTAATTTTGGCATTCTTTTACGTCGGATTTTGCAATCCAGGCATATCTGTCTTTTGAGAGAACAACCCTGTAAAACCCGCCCTTTTCACCGTCAATATTTAAAAGTATGTTTCTTTGAAGGTGTGCAAGCCTGTTTATCCCCGCGTCAACGGGAGTGGAACGAAGCGGACAATTTTCCGTTGTTACATAAAAAGGTTTTTGCTCAAAAGGTTTAAATTGCACTTCGGTTTGGGTTTGGGGTCTGATTTTTGGTCTTGTAATTACAAAAATCTGCCTGTCGTCCTCTGCTTCAAGCGTAAAAATATTTTGACCTTCCGCTAAATCAACAACATAAGCAAAAGCACCCGTTTCATGAAGCGGAACTTCTTGACTGTTGATTTTTAGAGGAGTTTTTGACGCTCCGATAAAAAATGTTGAATTTGAGTTGATTGTTACGTCATTTTTTTTCGGATAAACGATATCAAATGCAAAGCATTGAGAACCTAATATAAGTATTAAAAATAAAATTATTTTTTTCATAATTCTATTATAAACTTTAATACGTAAATCGCAAATGTAATAAAAAACTTATACGGGAATAAATACATGAGCATTATCGGAAATCGGAATTTCGCTTTCCAATCGGTCACTTATGCCCGTACCGTCACCTTTTGCAAGCAACACATGCCCAAATTCTCCAATCTGCTTTGTCGTTCCGTCCTTAAGCCTTACGGTATCAAAGGCATCATATACAACCGCAGTACCTTTAGGAATATTTGAAAGCGCGTTGCCTTTAACTCCCACTTCCATAAAATTCATATTATTTCTCAGCATATACTGAGTTTCTTCGCCCGTACCGTTTACGTAATTGCCCAAACCGCTGTTTACAATCGCATTTTTTACATATCTTGCGCACATAGGAGGCTCGGGAGCATTGAGGGGCAAACCTCTCAATGCGTTTTGCACAAGCAAATCACCTTTTCCGGCATGATATGTCGTATGCTCTCTTTGAAAAATCGAAACGGGTTGACGATTGCCGTATTGGGAATACTTCGTATACTGCGGATATTGCGGATATTGCGGGAAATAACCGCCAAAAAACGGTATTTGCCGAGTGAAAAAATTCATAATCGGATTTATCGGATATGAAAAATAATTTAAACCAAAACCAAACAATATTAACCTAACCTTTTAACCTTATTTATATAAAGTCATTTTGTCGGAAAAAATTGCCCGAATTTTACAAAATTATAAATCCCGCCTCAGCTTTTCCCATGTCAACCATATCAAACGGTTTGTCCAAATCTTCCGTCTGTGTGTAATCTTCAGCCGTTAAAGAAAATAATTCATCAATATCAACCACACCTTTAAAACGGTAATATTTGTTTACATTTTTCATGTAAAGTCCGAAAGAATTTTCTTCTTCCAATGATTTTAAAAACTCTTTTTTTACAGTATTTTTTGAAAAACCGTCGAATGTAAAATCTTTCATTTCACAATTTTGGCGCAAATTTTCAAGCAACACATAAGGTTCTATCCATTTTGTAAGTATTTTGTGCATATCAGAATTATCGCATGAAAATAATTTTTGTGGTAATGTTAGAAGGAGGTTTTAAATGAAAATTAGTGTAATCGGAACAGGATATGTTGGTTTGGTGGCAGGCACTTGTCTTGCTGATATGGGCAATGATGTAATTTGCGTTGACAATGATCTTGAAAAACTTGAAAAACTCAACAACGGAGTTGTTCCGATTTATGAACCGGGTTTGGAAGAACTTGTCAAGTCAAATGTTTCGGAAGGCAGATTGACGTTTTCTTCAAATCTTGATGATGCCGTAAAAAAATCTCTCGTATGCTTCATTGCTGTCGGAACTCCGCAAAGTGAGGACGGTTCGGCGGATATGCAGTACGTTATGAATGTTGCGGAAAGTATCGGAAAAGCCATGAACGGCTATAAAGTCATTGTTGACAAGTCAACCGTTCCGGTCGGCACTGCACAAAAAGTTGCCGAAAAAATTTCGCAATACTATAATGGTGAATTTGATGTAGTATCAAACCCCGAATTTTTAAAACAAGGTGCGGCAGTTGACGATTTTCTAAAGCCCGACAGAGTTGTTATCGGTTCAAATTCTCCAAAAGCTACCGCAATAATGCAGGAAGTTTATGCGCCGTTTTTCAGAACGGCAAGCAGATTTGTTATTATGGATGTCAAATCCGCAGAGATGACAAAATATGCGGCAAATTCTTTTCTTGCGGTAAAGATTTCTTATGCAAACGAAATTGCAAATATCTGTGAAGCGGTAGGTGCAGATGCGGAAATGGTTCGTATCGGAATGTGTTCGGACAAACGTATCGGTTCGCAATTTTTGTTCCCGGGATTGGGATATGGCGGAAGTTGTTTCCCAAAAGACGTTAAAGCTCTTTTGAAAACCGCAAAAGATTGTGGCTGCGGATATAATCTTATTGAAGCTGCCGATAAAGTAAACAAAAACCAAAGAGAAATTTTTGTAAACAAAATTTTAAAACGTTTCGACAACGATTTGAAAGGAAAAACCTTTGCCGTATGGGGTTTGACCTTCAAACCCAAAACAAACGATATGAGAATGTCGCCCGCAATCACAATTATAAATTCGTTATTGGAACATGGCGCAAAGGTCAAAGCCTATGATCCGAAAGGGTTTGAACAGGCTGAAAAAATTTGGGGTGATAAAATTACTTATGCAAAAAATTCTTATGACGCTTTGGAAAATGCTGATTGTATGCTTTTGCTGACCGAATGGAACGAATTTAGACGACCTGATTTTGACAGAATAAAAAATTTGTTGAAAACCCCGATAATTTTTGACGGACGAAACCAATATGATGCGGAAAGATTAATCCAACGAGGTTTTGAATACTATTGTGTCGGCAAACAAACCCAAAATTTTTAATAAGATATCTGCGTATAGTCCACCCTAATTTTGAAATATATTTTCAATGTTACATTATTGCGAAAATATGCTCTATACTGTAATATGTGAGCTATAGGAAAATATTATGAAAAAATTTGTATTGATATCGTTATTATTAATCCCTGTATGGGCATACGGTTTTGAGTTTTTTATGGACAAATGTATAAAATCCTGGATTGGCTATCCTTTGGATTCAGTAATACAAAGATGGGGTTATCCCGATCAGGAAAAAAATATTGCGGGCAAAAAATTATACGTTTGGGAAACTTTTGATACGGATATTGAATATCGCGGAGGCTGGTCAGTAACTTCTACGGACAAAAAGGGAAACGAAACCACATTTTCATCAGGCGGAGTTCCGCAAATCGAGTATTGTCAAAAAATCATTGAAACAGACAGCAACAACATTGTTATAAACGGTCAATGGAAAGGCAATGCCTGCCCGAATTTTTATATCGTAGGGAAAAAATTAGTAAATCCGCAAAATGACCAATGGGCTAAAAAGAAGGGGTTATAAAAATATACAGGGAAAGCTGATGCTATCCCTGTATATTTGGGCATGAAGAGACTCGCTTGCATCGTAGGCGAGGATATGAAATCCGAGCCGTACGAGGCAGGATACCCTTTAGGGCAGAACTCCATTATTTTTATTGAACCAATAAAAATAACGAGTTCGTAGTCGCTATGCTTAATTAAAAAAGGGATTGAACTTTTGTCCTAATCCCTTTTTTAGTATGGGCATGAAGAGACTCGAACTCCCACGCGTTAGCACCAGTTCCTAAGACTGGCGTGTCTACCATTCCACCACATGCCCATGTTTTAAAACGGTTTACAAGAAATTATATACGCTAAAAATAATAATTAGTCAATTAAATTATTATTTTTTATTAATATTTTCAGGGTGTGCGGAATTGGATAAAATTATCTCGTAATACTCATTCTTATCAATATTGACACCCATTGTTTTCGGATCTGCAAAAACCCTTTTGCGCTTTTTATTTAACAATTTTTTGTAATCGCCTGACATAAAATTATTATACATAAAAATTTCATTCTTTACTAACAAAAAAATTTTTAAATGATAACAGCTATACATCTAATCCTCCATACATCTACCCCTCTTATACGTACTTACCCAACTTACCAAACTTATCTCACTTACCAAACCATTTTATTACAAAATCTTAAAAACCTCTTGAAATTTTTTATTATTTGTTTTAGTATCATTGTACGTGCGTCGGTGGTGTGGAACACCGATTTAAGGAATTAGTACGAAATATAAGTTATAAAGGAAATTTAAAATGAACCCTATTATTGATGAATTGGAAAAACCTTTTTTAAGAGAAAACCTCCCCGATGCTAATCCGGGCGATACCGTTAAGGTTTTCGTAAGAATCGTTGAAGGTAACAAAGAAAGAATTCAGGCTTTTGAAGGTACTGTTATCAAAAAACACGGTTCAGGCATAAACAAAACTATTACCGTAAGAAAAGTATTCCAAGGTGTTGGCGTTGAACGTGTGTTCTTGCTCAACTCACCCAGAATTGAAAAAATTACGGTTCTCAGAAAAGGTGACGTTAGACGTTCTAAACTCTACTATTTGAGAGAACGTTCAGGCAAAGCTACTCGTATCAAGGAAAAAATTGAAAAAAGATAAACTTCACATTCACTGGTATCCGGGACATATTGCTAAAGCAGAGAAAAAACTCAAAGAACAGCTTTCTCTCGTTGATGCCGTAATCGAAGTTATTGATGCAAGATTGCCTTTTTCGAGCAGTTATGACAATATTACGAGGCTTTTAGGTGAAAAGCCTCGTCTTATTTTGCTTAATAAATCCGATTTAACTGATGCAAATGAGCTTAACGGTTTTATCGAAATTATAAAAGAAAAAACAGGATTTCCCGTACTTAAATCAGATGCTAAAAATTCCAAAGATTTAAACATAATAGTTAAAAAAGCCGTAGAGCTTTCAGAACCGCGTATTCAGGCGATTATGAAAAAAGGACTTTTGCGCAGACCCGCAAGGGTAATGGTTGTCGGAATGCCTAATGTCGGAAAATCAAGTATCATAAACAAACTTACCAAATCATCAAAAACCAAAATCGGGGCAAAAGCAGGAGTTACAAGACAACAGCAGTGGGTCAGAATTAATCCTCAGCTTGATTTGCTTGATACTCCGGGGATTATTCCCATGAAACAGGAAGATCAGGAGCGCGCAAAAAAGTTGGCATTTGTAAATGCGGTTTCCGAAAATGCGTATTCAAATGAGATTGTCGCAAAGGAACTTTTACAACTGTTGGACAAAAAATATCCCAAACAGGTTAAAGAATTTTATAAAACGGAAAATTTGACATTAGAAGATATTGCAACTTCAAGAAGTTGGATAGTTTCGGGCGGAAATCCAGATATCGAAAGAACTGCAGTTTATGTTTTGAGGGATTTCAGAGAAGGTAAAATCGGGAAATTTATATTGGACGAATTATGGACAGACTAAACAAATTCGGTCACGAACCTATGTGTGACGAAAAATTGATTAAAAGCAGAAATAAAAAAACTTCAAGAAAGCTAAAGACAAAACTTACGGTTGATACTCCCGTAATCCAGCTTTTTACCTTTGATTATAACCAAAAACGTACCGTAATCGGTACTGATGAGGCAGGCAGAGGTTCGGGAGTAGGAGCGGTTTTTGCAAGTGCGGTTTGTTTTCATAACAGAAGCAAAGAATTGATTGAACGGTTGATTTTGCTTAACGACAGTAAAAAAGTTACGAAAAAACACAGAGAAGAACTTTATGAAATAATTAAAAATGAAACAATAAATTCAACCGTTGCCGTTGATGTCGATATAATTGAGCGCGATAATATCCTGAATGCGTCATTGGGTGCAATGAAACAGGCAGTTGAAGATGTTGAGATAAATACGGATTATGAAAAATTAATGGTACTTGTTGACGGTTGTTTTCAGATACCGGGGCTTGAATTTTCGCAAAAATATGTAATAAAAGGGGACAGTCGCTCTGCCTCCATTGCTGCGGCAAGCATTTTGGCAAAAGTTGAACGTGACAGATATATGCAGGAATTGGACGAAAAATATCCGCAATACGGCTGGGCAAAAAACAACGGTTATTTAACTAAAGAACACATGGAAGCTATCGACAAATACGGACTTTCGCCTTATCACAGAAAATCTTTTCTTGAAAAACATTTTGCAAAGCAGGAACAACTCAGTTTATTTTAGCAAAAAATTTTATTTACCTGTTTTACTGATTTTGAAAGGAAAAATTTTATGCAAATCAATTCTATTAATTCGGATTACAGACCACAGACATTTAAAGGCGGAATAAGCGCAAATCTTTATACAAAACTTCACCGAGAAGGCACAGATATTGTAACGATTACAAAAAAGGCACAAGAGGTTTTTGACACGAACAAACCCGCTTTTACTTTGACAGATGTGGTTTTTAACGCAAAAGAAAAAACTGCGGAATTTTTGCTATCGGTTTCGGATTTGATGAAGAACGTACCCTTTATGGAAAATATTAAACCGCAAAAAGTTATTGTAAAGGGTGAAAATATTACGGAAGCCTTCCAAAACATCAATTCAAGAGAACTTGAAAAAGCTAACATTGCTTTAGAGAGAAGTTATAACGACCAATTTGAGGCAACAAAAGCCGAAAGACAGGTTGTTTATGATAAGAGATTGCAGACCGTTGTTGATTTACAAAACAAATTTAATTCCGCTGACGGATATTGGCAAAGATTTTACAGACAGCATTAAGTAAGACTATGCGGGGCGTACGCCGCCCCATCGCAGTTTCTTTCTTGTACCGACAAGAAAGAAACCAAAGAAGCTCCCGAGTGCTACGCACGTAGATATTCTAAGTCTAAACTAAAATTTACAAAGATAACATAAAAACTT
>CADBNI010000072.1 GCA_902795965.1 uncultured bacterium | reverse complement strand
GTGACAACTTTGACCCCCTCTCCTCGTCGCGTCAGGCTTTGCCTAACGCTCCTTTCCTCTCCCTCAAGGGGCGAGGAAGATAGTTAAATTTTTTAAATTTGAGTGGACTATCCTTGGTAATTTAAAGTTTGTTAAGTAGGATAGGTTTGGTAAGTTGGGTAAGTACTTATCAGTAAAATAAATGGCATTCTTTTCTTAGTGTCTACAAGTTACTTACGCTTTATTCACTCTCCTAAACATTTCTTTACAAAAAAGGCAATTATTTATGATGTAAATACTTTATATATATAAGAGAGGATAACTATGAGTAATGAAGTAGTCAAAACTCAAATAATGACGGAGCAACAGTTTAATGAAAGTCCGCTGAAAAATGTTATGTCTTATCAAGACTACTTTATTAATGCGTTGAAATCAGGTTCGGCATTCAACTTTGGAAAGTCTCAATTTACACTTAAAAACAATAACAATCTTTTTGGTTTCGGGTTTGCGACAAATCCTTACAAAACGGAGCAAAAAACATTAAAAGAAGAATTATACGAAAAAATAGCAAACGTTAAAGACCCTGCAATCAGACAACAGATATTGGACGGACTTAGCGGTGCTAACACACCAAGCAAAATGTTTGTTGATATGCTAATTAAGCGTTATGAAAAAAAACAAGCGCAATTTGAACAGGCTTGGGCTGAATATCAGGCTTCAAAGGATAATTTAGCCTTTTATAAAAAAGTAATGGAAACTTTGGAAAAGAAATACGCAAATTCCGAAAGCGATTATGAAAACGGACTTGTAAGCAAGGCTGAAAAGAATTATAAAAATTCGGAAATGTATTCCGACATATTATTGTCAAAAGCCTCGGATATTGCTCATAGATTAGCTTAAATTACCCTCTTGCATTTTTTTTTTGATATACTATTATTCATGTTTGTAGAGTGCTTACGCCAATAATCACTCAACAGTAAAGGAAACAAACATGAATTTGAAAAACAAACAGGAAATTATCAAAAAGTACGGTAAAGACGCTAAAGACACAGGTTCTACGGCTATTCAAATTGCTATGATGAGCAAAAAAATTACCGAACTTACCGAACATTTGAAATCTAATCAAAAAGATTTCGCTACAAAAAGAGGTCTTTTGATGATGGTTGGTAAAAGAAAAAGATTACTTTCTTACCTCAAATCTCAAAACCTTGATGAATACAGAAATCTTATCAAAAAATTAGGTATCAGAGGTTAATTTCCGTATTTCAAAAAAATTATAAAAAGGGCTGTTGAAAAACAGCCTTTTTTATTATAAAGATTTGTTATGAAAACATTAAAGTCAAATCGTTTACATATAGGGGTGTTCGGCAGGACAAACGTCGGAAAATCCTCGTTGATTAACAAAATTACAGGGCAGGAAATTTCCATTGTTTCCGATATTGCGGGAACGACAACTGATGTGGTCGAAAAATCAATGGAACTTTTGCCGATTGGTTCGGTTGTCTTTTTGGATACCGCAGGGCTTGATGACAAAACCGAGTTAGCAGAAAAACGTGTCGAAAAAACTTTAAAAGTGTTGGAACGTACGGATATAGCAGTACTTGTAACCGAACCGAACATATTTGAAGTTTATGAGAAAGAGTTAATTAAAAAGTTTGATGAGCTGAAAATTCCGTATTTTACCGTTATAAATAAATGCGATACAAAACAACAAAATTCAAAAGACAACAGCGAAAAATTGAAAATTGAGAATAACCCCTCACCCGAATTTGTAAATTCGCAAAGCTCATTAACAAATTCTTCCCTCTCCCTCAAGGGGCGAGGGGAGCAATGTAATATTACTCCTTTAACCGTGCAAACCTCCGTTGATGACCCTCATTTGATATTTAAATTTAAACAGGCTTTAATAAAACTTTTGCCCGAAGATTTTGTAAACCCGCCAAAAATTGCCGGGGATTTAATCCCGCCAAAAAGTACGGTAATCCTTGTTGTTCCTATTGATAAAGAAGCTCCGAAAGGAAGGCTGATTTTACCGCAGGTTCAGACAATTCGGGATTTGCTCGACAGTGATTGTTTGGTTTATACGGTAAAAGAAACCGAACTCAAACAGGCACTGGAAAATCTCAAAACCCCGCCCGCACTCGTAATAACCGACAGTCAGGCATTCAAAAAGGTTAGTGAAATTGTTCCCGAAAATATTCCTTTGACTTCGTTTTCAATACTTTTTGCAAGATTAAAGGGAAATTTGTCGGATTTTATAAAAGGGGCAAATGCAATCGAAAATCTCAAAGACGGTGATGCCGTTTTGATACTCGAAAGCTGTACACATCACGCTATTGAGGACGATATCGGCAGGGTTAAAATTCCTAATCTTTTACGCAAAAAAACGGGTAAAAACCTTATTATACACAATTTTGCAGGGCATGATTTCCCCGATATCGAGGATTACAAGCTGATTATTCATTGCGGAGCGTGTATGACCAACCGCAGAGAAATTTTGTCAAGGATTTTGCTTGCACAAAAAGCGGGAGTTCCGATTACAAATTACGGTATTGCAATTTCTTATTGCCTCGGGATTTTACCTCGCGCAACAAGGGTTTTCGCTGACGTATTTGACTAATTTTTTAATATCTTTGTTCCAAATTCCGTTCCAGTTGCGGATAATAATATCTGCGGGGCAAATTCCCGAAAGAGTGAGTTCTTTTACAGGTTCAAGGAATTTTTCTTCGCCGCTTTCAATAAGCGATTTTTCGGCAATACAAAGAATTTCTTTTGCAATATCTTTTGCATAATAATTTTGAATTTTTGCATTAAGCGCGCTTTTCGGCACGTTATAACGCAATTCGGAAAAATCCCTGTATTCAAATGTTTTGAAAAGTTCTTCAATCTCTGATATTGCGTTTTTGTTGTACAAAATCCCTTTATAAATTGCCAAAATCGAGTATTGAAGGTCTTTTCCGACACAATCCTGATTTCTGATTTCAATAAAATTTCGTAATCTCACTTCGGGAAAATAAAGGTTTGCGTGAAGTTCAAAATCTTCAATTTCGGCATCAAAATCTTTACTGTTCATAAATTCTTTAAAATTCATTTTTCCGTTAATCGGGATTGTTTTGTTGTCGCGATTTATAAAAATCATTGGTGTTTCAAGAACATAGTCAATATATTCTTCAAACGAAAATTTCTCATCAATTTGTCCGACAAAACCGCACCTGTCATTGTCGGTATTCAGCCAGCTCAAGGCTCTGAAACTTTTGTAACCCGTTTCAACTCCTCCTCTGATGGGTGAATTTGCAAACATTGCCGTAATAAAAGGGGTTAATTTGTTTGCAATTTTGAATTTTTGCATTGCGTCTTCTTCGGATTCAAAATCAATACAGCATTGAATACCTGCGGTTTCTCTCATCATAACGTCCGACAAAATTCCCCAAAGATATTTTGCCATAATCGCATAACGTCTTTTGGGAATAAGGTTTATATTTTTATTTGTAGAAAGCGGTGAAACACCGTAAGATAAAAGGCTTATGCCGAATTTGTCCAGAACGGGTTTCATCATTTTGTCAAGATTTTCAATATGTTCTTTAACTTTTTGAACGGTTTGTTCGGGTTTTATGCTCAATTCCACCTGACAGCCGGGTTCAAGGGTAATTGTGTCGTGTTCTTGTTTAAGCCCGATTATATTGTAATCATCAGTGATATAATCCCAGTTTTCTTCTCTTGCAAATGCTCTCAAAAAATTGCAGACTCCAAATTCGCTTGAATAATCGACAGCTTTAGAAGTGACCGAAAATATCGGCAGTCTTTCGTATTCCATGCCGATATTTTTTTCTTTTTTACAACCCTGTGTAAAAAGTCTTAAAATATCCTGTTTTCCCAATCTTTCTTTAGTCTGCATTGATAACTCCTTGTTTTTATTATAACACTCACAAAATTAGCAAAAAACTTTTTTGATAACACTTGCCTGTCTGTGGTATTATAATAGGCAAGATGAATTACTACGAACGAGCAAAATATTTTAGAACAAAAAAACGATTGGGTCAAAATTTTTTGATTGACGGTCAGACAATATCGGATATCATTGATTTTGCACAAATAAAACCCGAAGATACGGTTGTAGAAATCGGCCCCGGGGTAGGGTTTGTGACGGAACAACTTATTAAACATGCAAAGCAGGTTATTGCGATTGAACTTGATGAAGAAGCGATAAAAGAGCTTGAAAAACTTGATGCTCCAAATTTAAAAATTATTCATAACGATATTTTGAAACAGGATTTGTCGGAACTTTGCGAAGGCAAAATAAAGATTGTCGCAAATATTCCTTACTATATTACAAGCCCTATTTTGGCACATCTTTTGGGCGAAATTGACGATTTGGACAATAAAAACCGTAACAAAATTACGGATATTTTGCTTATGGTTCAGGAAGAAGTCGCCCGAAGAATGGTTGCAACAGAAAATTCACCGTCAAAACAATACGGTCTTTTGACGATTTTGTCGCAATTTTGGGCGGATGTAAAAATTATGAAACTTGTCGGCAGGCGGTCGTTTTTTCCTGCGCCAAAGGTTAATTCCGCACTCGTAAAATTGACAGTGAGAGAAAAACCGCTTTTAAACCTGAGTGATTACTCTCATTTTAGGAAAACCGTAAAAGGAGCTTTTGCGCAAAGACGTAAAAATATAAAAAATTGTTTGATGTCGGCAGGATTTGACAAGACGAAAATCCAAAATGCCTTGAAAAATTTAGGGCTTGACGAAAACATCAGGGGTGAAAAACTTTCGATGGAAACTTTCGGAAAACTTTCCGAAGAATTAAAAAAATAGAATTATATAAATAATATTATTTATAATTATAAAACTTTATACTATAATGCAACCATGAGAAAAGTAGAACTTCTTTCGCCCGCAAAAGACAAACAAACCGCATTTTCAGCAATTAATGCGGGTTGTGACGCTTTATACATAGGGGCATCAAATTTCGGTGCGCGCAAAAAAGTTCCGAACTCTCTTGCTGACATAAAAGAAATTGTCGACTATGCTCACAAGTTTTATGTGAAAGTTCACGTAACAATCAATACAATTCTGACCGATTTTGAAATCAAAGAGGCTTGCAAACTCATAAAAGATTTGTACGATATCGGTGTTGATGCAATAATAGTACAGGATATGGGGATTTTTAAATTCGCAATGGAAGGCAAAATTCCTCCGATACCTTTGCATGCAAGCACACAATGCGATAACAGAACCCTCGAAAAAGCTCTGTTCTTTGCGAATTTGGGGGCAACAAGAGTAATACTTGCAAGAGAACTTTCGCTTGAAAAAATCAAAGAGATTTGTGAAAATTTGTCCGCAAAAAATACGGAAGTTGAAACATTTATCCACGGAGCTTTGTGCGTATCTTACAGCGGACAGTGCTATTTGAGTCATCATATCGGCGGACGCTCCGCAAACAGAGGTGAATGCGCTCAAGCCTGCCGTAAAAAATACACTCTTATTGACAATGAAGGAAATATTATTGCAAAAGATAAGTATTTATTGAGTTTGAAAGATTTTAACGCATCAAAATACTTGAAAACTTTGATTGACGCGGGTGTAAAATCGTTCAAGGTCGAAGGGCGTTTGAAAGATGAAAATTATGTCAAAAACGTCATTGCATTCTATCGCAAAGAAATCGACAAATTCGCCTCAAAAACTTCGTCAGGCACGGTTTTTTCGGACTTTGAACCTGATGTGAAAAAGAGTTTTAACCGCGGATTTACCGACTATTTTTTAGACGGGAGAAAGCACTGCTACAACTTTGAAACCCCGAAATCACTCGGTGAATATTTAGGAAAAATTAAAAAAGTCGGTAAAGATTATTTTGAACTCGATAAAAAAATTCCCCTAAATCCTCAAGACGGTTTGTTTTTCAAAACTTTCGGCTGTCTTGTAAACAGGTTTGAAGGCAACAAAATTTATCCGAATAAAATGGACGGAATTGTTGCAGGACTTGATGTTTTTCGGAATTTTGACGCAAAATTTGAAAAACAACTTGCAAATTCAAATATAAAACGTCGAATAGGAGTAAGTTTTGAGTTTAAAGACGGCATTTTAACTGTCGTTGATGAGGACGGTAATTCTGTTACAACGGGAGTTTTGCAGGGCGAAGTTCCGAACAACCCCGATAAAATGCGTGAAAATTTAGTAAACAGTCTGAATAAGACGGGCGAAAGTGATTTTTACGTAAAAAATGTTACCGTTCAAGGGGATTTGCCGTTTTTGCCGATTTCAAAAATTAATGAAGTCCGCAGAAATTTGTTGGACAAACTAATGAAAGAGCGTTTGAAAAATTATAAACGAGAAGTTCAACGACCGCTCAAATACGTTGATTTTCCGACAAAAAATTTGGATTACAGAGCGAATATTCACAATAATGAAGCAAAACTTTTTTATGAAAACTGCGGGTGTAAAGTCTGTCAAATGTCGGCAGAATCGGGTGCTGTGGCGGACGAGCTTATGCGAACAAAACACTGCCTGAAATTTGCGTTCAATATGTGCAAGTCTCCCAAAAAACTTTTTCTTGTTGATGAAAAAGGCGAAAAATTTCCGCTTGAATTTGATTGCAAGAATTGTGAAATGGTTATTAAAAATTCAAATTTTTGAAATATTAATTTTTTGTTTATTTTTTCAAGGTTATCGAAAAAAGATGTTATAACGATAATGTAGAAAAAATATAATGAAAAGGAGATAATATTATGGCAAAAACAATAGGTATTGACTTAGGAACAACAAACTCCGTCGTTGCCGTTATGGAAGGCGGTAAACCGACCGTTATCGCTAACGCGGAAGGTTCTCGTACAACCCCGTCTATCGTAGGGTTTTCTAAAACAGGTGAAAAATTGGTCGGACAATTAGCTAAACGTCAAGCTATTCTTAATCCCGACAAAACTATCGCATCTATCAAAAGACACATGGGTGACGATTATAAAGTAAACATTGACGGTAAAGATTACACTCCGCAAGAAATTTCAGCAATGATTTTGAGAAAACTTGCAGATGATGCGTCAAGTTATTTGGGTGAAAAAGTTACGTCTGCGGTAATTACCGTTCCCGCATATTTTAATGATGCTCAAAGACAAGCTACAAAAGATGCAGGTAAAATCGCAGGTTTGGACGTTTTGCGTATCGTAAACGAACCGACTGCCGCAGCTTTGGCTTACGGACTTGAAAAAGAAAAAGCAGAAAAAGTTCTTGTATTTGACCTTGGCGGTGGTACATTTGATGTTTCAATTCTTGAAATCGGTGACGGTGTTCACGAAGTTCTTTCTACTTCGGGTGATACGCACTTAGGCGGTGACGATTTTGACCAAAAAGTTATGGATTGGATTTGCGAAGAATTTAAAAAACAGGAAGGTATCGACCTTAAAGGTGACAAACAGGCTATGCAGCGTGTTAAAGAAGCCGCAGAAAAAGCTAAATGCGAATTGTCATCAGTAATGGAAACAAATATCAACCTTCCGTTTATTACTGCTGATGCAAACGGCCCGAAACACTTGGATTTGAATTTGACAAGAGCTAAATTTGAAGATTTGTCAAGAGATCTTTTGAACAGATGTAAAACTCCTGTTGAAAACGCTTTGAGAGATGCGGGAATTTCAAAATCCGATATTAACGAAGTAGTTTTGGTAGGCGGTTCTACACGTATTCCTGCCGTACAACAACTTGTAAAAGAATATACAGGCAAAGAACCGAACCAATCGGTTAACCCTGATGAAGTAGTTGCGGTAGGTGCTGCGGTTCAGGCAGGTGTCTTGGCGGGCGAAGTTAAAGATATCGTTCTTTTGGACGTAACTCCTTTGACGTTGGGTATTGAAACTCTCGGCGGTGTTATGACTCCGCTTGTTCCTCGTAACACAACAATCCCCGTTTCAAAATCTCAAGTATTCTCTACTGCGGAAAATAACCAAACTGCCGTTGATATTCACGTACTTCAAGGTGAAAGACCTATGTCAAAAGATAACAAATCTTTGGGTATGTTCAGACTTGACGGTATTGCTCCCGCTATGAGAGGCGTTCCGCAGATTGAAGTTACGTTCGATATTGATGCAAACGGTATCGTAAACGTTTCGGCAAAAGATAAAGCAACAAATAAAGAACAAAAAATTACCATCACAAATTCTTCTAACCTCTCCGAACAGGATATCGACAGAATGGTTAAAGAGGCTGAAGCCAATGCCGCTGAAGATAAAAAGAAAAAAGAAGATGCCGAAACTAAAAATAATGCAACAAGTTTAATCGGTTCTGCCGACAGAATTATGAAAGATTTTGAAGGTAAAATTGATTCTGCCGACAAATCAAAATTGGAAGAACAAAAAGCAGCGTTGCAAAAAGCAGTTGATGAAAACAAATCAACCGAAGAACTGAAAAAATTGTCTGACGAATTACAACAAACAATGTTCAGTATTTCGCAAAAGGCTTATGAAGCAGTTCAAAAAGATGAGCAATCAACCGCATCAAGCGAAAATGCTTCTTCAAGCGAAGACAAAAAAGATGATGATGTAATTGATGCAGAATATACAAAAGAATAAAATTCTTTGTTCATAATTTCCAAAAAGGCGGGCTAAAACCCGCTTTTTTTAATGCCAAATATATTAAAATTTTAATATAAAATATTAAGCACTTGAAATTTTTCAAATCATGTTGTATAATTGAAAATGTCATTACGAATATGCTGTTGCAAAACGTAATAAAAAAAAATCAGCAATTAAGAAGAAAGGAGACTTTTATATGTCAAAACCCAAGCATAGAGCCACTTTCGGGGGGGGGGCAGACCTTCTAAGCTCTAAAATCAATAGTTTCTGCCCTAATGAAG
>CADBNI010000071.1 GCA_902795965.1 uncultured bacterium | reverse complement strand
GGGTGTCGGCGGAGTAACGTCCGACCGACACCATACGGGCTGGGTCAGCTTCGCTGACACGGCGCCCTACCGAAAATTCGGTTTCACCCTTGCCGAAGTCCTAATCACTCTCGGCATTATCGGAGTCGTTGCAGCAGTGAGTATGCCTATGTTAATTGAAAATTACCATAAGCAGGTAACGGTAAATAAGATAAAAAAATTTTATACGAATATGAATCAGGCACTTATGCAGGCTCAAGTTGATAACGGTGAGTATTCAACATGGAGCTATGAAACAAGTGAAGATTTTTACAATAAATATATAAAACCCTATATAAAAAATGTTTACAGCGAGAGTTCTGTCCATATGCATGGAGATTTTACGGGTGGTATACGGTTTGTCTTTGCTGACGGTACTCAAGCGATATTTGCAAAAAACAGTTATTTTTTAAATAGTGATAACAGTAATAGGACAACCCCTGTATTTATATTTTATACAAATGCTCAAAAACATATCAATAGTAATAGTAATTATTTAAGAAATCCAACAAGAGAACGTTTTTATTTTGTAATAAATAAAAATGGAATAATTCAACCTCCTCATAGTGATATGACAAGAGAATATAATAAAAATTTATGTAAACAACAAAAAATAGTTGATAATGAACAAACAAAAAACGGTAATCTTGATTGTTCGACAGTTATATACAAAGACGGTTGGAAAATTGCACCTGATTACCCTTGGTAGTAAATAATTCTTAAATCATTAAACCGTCTGCCGACCTTTTAACTTCTTATCTTCCTCATTCACCCCATAGCCAAAAAGGGCAAAGTCATATCGTACGGGGTCAACAGGGTCAAATTTTTTCAGGTTTTCCGTCAATTCAATAACCGCTTTAAAATCGTTTGCATTACGGGTCAAAAGCCCTGCCTCGCGCGAAATCCTTGCAACATGTGTATCGAGCGGAATAAAAAGTTCTGATGTCGGCATAAAATCCCAAATCCCAAAATCCACAATACCCTTTCTTACCATCCACCTCAAATACATACACATACGTTTCATGGCACTGCCTTTGCGAGCATCGGGAATCATAAACTTGAAACCCGGTGCGTTATTGTCTTTTGCCCTCGAATAAAAATAGTCCGTAATCGGTATAAACATATTTTTTTCAGGCATTTTAGCAGTTTCATACCCGTATTTGAAAAGTTCTTCCAAACCCCCTTCATCACGATAAAGTTTTTTTAAAATTTCAAAAATCTGTGCAAAATCTTGCGGTTTTCCAAATCTGTAATTGAAATCCCCCAAAATTTTTTCGTCAAAATTCAAAATAAAATTCAAAGGTTCGTTCTGCGCAATATCAAGAAGTTGATTAAGTTTTTTGATAAAAATTTCCCGCCTTCCGTAAGCGACCAAAGATGCCAAAAACCCCGCTATCTCTTTATCTTTCTTATCAGCAAATCTGTTTGGTATACCTATCGGATCATCATAAAAAAATTCTTTTGTTTCATAAGTTTGTGCCAATTTATCAAGTTCCGATTTGGTAATCATTTTCTTAACTCCTTAAAATATTCTTCCAATATATTATCACATTCAGCCTCCATAATTCCGCCATAAACGTTAATCTTGGAGTTTGCAAGTTTTTTCATATCGACAACCGACCCAAAAGCCCCGTAATTTCTGTCATACGACCCAAACCAAACGGTTTTTATTCTTGCGGAAACAATAGCCCAGGCGCACATCGGACAGGGTTCAAGGGTAACGTACATTTCGCAATCGTCGAGTCTCCAGCGGTTTAATTTTTGTTCCGCCTCACGTATTGCAAGGATTTCTGCGTGTGCGGTAACATCATTGTTTTTTTCTTTTTGATTTGAGGCGGAGGCGATAATTTTTCCGTCTTTTACAATAATTGCACCGACAGGAATTTCTCCTTTTGCGGATTTTGCAACTTCTATTGCACGTTTCATACGGTTTCTCCGCTATTGTCGGAAAGTTTCAGAGTAATTTCGACACAAAAACCGCATTCTTCATTGCTGTGAAGTGAAATTTTACCGTTCATAACTTCAACCAAACCTTTTACGATAAACAACCCCAAACCCGTTCCGCGTGATGTTCTTGTCGTATTATTGTCAAGTCGTACAAACTTGTCAAACAATTTTGTCAATTTAGAGGGTGGAATTACGTCACAATCGTTTTTGACAAATATTTTTGCCGTATCGTTTTCAACAACACCTTCCGCAACAATTTTTGTATTTTCATAAGAATATTTTGACGCGTTTTCAAAGAGATTTACAAAAACTTGTAAAAGTCTGTCTTTATCACCTTCTACAAGCGGAAAATCTTCCGAAATATTAATTTCAATTTCTTTATGAGCCTTGTTTTTGATTAAAAGTTTTGCTTCCTCAAGAATTTCGGGAATCCATACCTGTTCAATATTTGCTCTAAGCCTCATTCCTTCGATGTCGGGAATTGTTAGCAAATCTTCGATAAGCATTTTCAGCCTTTCGGACTGTTCTTTTATAATTCTCAAGGATTTTTGCCTTGTTTCTTCGTCAATCTGAATATCTTGCCTCATCAATCTTGATGTATATCCTTGAATACTTGTCAAAGGTGTTCTGAGTTCGTGGCTTACGGTATCAATTAAGTTTGAACGAAATTCGTTGAGCTGTTTGAGTTCAATGTTATTTTTCTTCAGTTGAATATATGATTTGTGAATTTCCGTTGCCATTCGGTTAAATTCAAATGCAAGAAATATGATTTCGTGCGGGGTAAAAGTTGTTGTAATTAACCTGATTTGACGTTCGTAATTTCCTTTGGAAATCGCTATGATACCTTTGAACAGTTGTCTTATGTTGATGTACAAATAATATGTGTAAATTCCGACCACAAAAATTACCGCCAATGCTGCCGCAAGGGTAGAAAGAATAATTTTCAAACTGTTTTCGGTAATTGTGTTTCTTGTAATTTTTTCGGTCGTATTTACGATAATTGTTATATTAGGATTTTCTTTAGAAACATAAACAAGCGGTTGATTTTTTATGTCACCGAAAACTTCCGCCTTATCTTTTTTCAAATTTTTCGGCAAAAGTGATAAAGTTTTTTGATAATCTTCTTCCGAATAATTGTGTTCCGCAATCAGATTTCCGTTATTTGCAAGAACGTAAATTTGTCTTTTTTCATCTTTTAAAGAACGAAAAAGTTCATTTTTAACTGCATCAAGTTTGTATGTGGCTGCAAGAATATTTCCGTCCGAAAGTTTGAAAGGAATGATTGCCTTTTTTTCTTTTAAACCTTCTTCCCTTAATTTATTGAATGTTGTTTCATTGACAATTTGAAGGTTTTCGCATTCGGGTAAAGTATTTTTGACGGAAGTTAAGTATGCTGCTTTTGCGTTCCAATTCGGTAAATATTGCAGGGAAAAAGCTATCTGATTAAGGTTGTTTGTTACCGTTTTGTTGAAAAAATCAATTTCATCGGAAACCATATTTGCAATCAAAACGGCATTTTCTCTCAACTGATGTCTTACGGAGTGCTGGTTAATATTGTTGATAATAAATCCGCTTATTGACATAGGAATTATTACCGCAAAAAATACAACAATAACAATTTGTTCTACAATTTTGAAATGCTTGTTAAACATCAATTTTCACCGAAAGGAGTTAATTTGTATCCTACATTTGTAACAGTATGGAGAT
This sequence comes from uncultured bacterium, assembly GCA_902795965.1. Classification (GTDB taxonomy): domain Bacteria; phylum Cyanobacteriota; class Vampirovibrionia; order Gastranaerophilales; family Gastranaerophilaceae; genus Stercorousia. The sequence continues at coordinate 10,747 of CADBNI010000071.1, read as the reverse complement.
ATTTCGGGTGTTTTGTGTCAGGTTCGATTTTATTTCTCAACCCTCCAACATGAACCCTCAACATTCTGACATCTTCGTTGCTGTCATATCCCCAAACTTCGTCCAAAAGAGTTGCGAGCGTTACGGGATTGTTGAAATGCTGCATTATACAATACAAAATTTCAAATTCCGTAGGAGTAAGTTTTACCCTTTTGTTTACGATTACCGCCTCAAGAGTTTCGGGAAAGATTTCAATATCTCCGACATGCAAAACCTCATCGGACAAAACCGTTTTGTCCTCAATCTGATTTCTTCTTAATAAAACTCTTATTCTCAACAAAACTTCCTGAATATCAAACGGTTTTACGAGATAATCGTCCGCACCGCAGTCAAAGCCTTCCGTTTTGTCGTCAATCGTACCTTTTGCCGTCAACATTAAAATCGGGATAGCCAATTTTGCACGTCTGATGTTTTTACAAACATCAAATCCGTTCATTTTCGGCATCATAACGTCAAGCAAAATCAAATCATAAGTATTGTTGAGAGCTTTGTTCAAACCCTCCATTCCGTCAGAAGCCGTATCGACAAAATATCCGCTTGCCTTTACGTCAAACTCCAAGAGTTCTCTGATTTCATCATCATCATCAACTATTAAGATACGTTTTTCGCTCATAAAAAATCCTTAAACTAATTTTATTAAATTTTTGTATTTTTCGCAATTATTTATAAAGAAATTTTAATTCGTGCTAAAATTATTTTATGATAAAAGCCGTAATTTTTGATATGGACGGAACAATACTTGATACTCTCGAAGATTTGAAAGAGAGTACAAATTTTGCGCTTAAATCATTCGGGTTTCCGACAAGAACACTTGACGAAGTCAGAAATTTTGTCGGAAACGGGGTCAGAATACTCTTTGAACGGGCTGTGCCAAAAAATTGCGACAAAAATACCCTTGAAAAATGTATCGAAATTTTTAAAAAACATTATTCCGAAAATATGTATAACCACACAAAACCCTATAATGGTATCTTAAAGATACTGAAAGAATTGAAAAATGACGGGGTCAAAATTGCCGTAGTATCCAACAAATTTGATGAGGCGGTAAAAATTTTGAGTGAAAAATATTTTAAGGATTTGATAGATATTTCTGTCGGGCAGGCAGATGATGTTCCGCAAAAACCCGCACCAAACGGAGTTTTTAAGGCTATGAAAGAATTGGGAGTAAATTCAGCGATTTATGTCGGGGATTCCGATGTTGATGTACAAACCGCAAAAAATGCGGGATTGATGTCGATTGGGGTGACGTGGGGGTTTCGTGATGCGGAAAATCTGAAAGGTGCTGATTATATTGTTGATGAACCTTTTGATATAATAAAAATCGTAAGGAGTTTGTGAATGGAAAAACTTTCCGTCAGTTTGGAAGATTATATTGAAGAAATTTATAAACAGGTTTTGAAGTTCGGGAGTGCAAAAGTTACCGAAATTGCGAAATCATTGAATGTCAAAAAGGCTTCCGTAACCGGTGCTTTGAATATTCTTGCGGAAAAAAATCTTGTAAATTATGTCCCGTATTCTTCAGTTACATTAACTGATGAAGGTGAGAGAATTGCTAAAAATATTCTTAAAAAACACGAAAATTTGACGGAATTTTTTAAAGAAGTTTTAAAAATACCTGATGAAGAAGCCCGCGAAACCGCCTGCAAAATGGAACATATAGTTTCCGAAAAACTTTTTGCAAATATGGTAAAACTCACAAAATACGTTAAATCGGAAATGAAAGACGAAATCGGGAAATTGTATTTTACTCCTTAATTCCCCATTTTTCCTGCATTCTGAAAAGTTGTCTTGTTTGTTGAAGATTGTCTATTATATAGTTTACTTTAGACATAAGTCTTTTAGATTCTTCTCCCTGTCTGAGAGCTACCGCGTAAGGTTCTTCGGAATAGCGTTTGGGTAAAAGTTTTACGGAGTTGTCTTTTATTGCATAACCCATAAGTACGGTGTCGTCTGCAACGATACAGTCGGCTTTTCTTTCTTTTAAGGCTTTAAATGCTTCTTTATAGGTTTTAAATCCCATAACTTCAACATCACGAATATTTTTTCCTATATTCCCTTCACTTGTTGAACCAAAAATGATAATAATTTTCTTACCTTCAAAATCTCTGAGTCTTGTGGCTTGGTTGTCGGAATTTACCATAACCGCTTGTCCGGCAATATAATAAGGGACGGAAAAATCGACAACAAATTGTCTTTTTGCAGTTACGGACATTGTTGCAATCAGCATATCGACTTCACCCGAATTAAGTTTTAAGATACGGTTTGAGGCGGTTACGGGAACGTATTCAACTTTGTTTTCATCATCAAGAATAACTTTGGCTATACGTTTAGCCAAATCAATATCGTATCCGTCATGTTCTCCTTTTTCGTTTAGAAATCCGAAAGGTGCGGTATCCGTACGAACTCCGACAATAAGTTTGTCACGCTTGACAATTTCGGTTAACAAATCATTTGATTTTTCGATTTTTTGGCAACTGCAAAGAACAAAACATAATAAAAGTAAAATTAAACAAAACTTTTTCAACATAACTGACCTCGGTTATATTGTAGCATAAATATCTTTACTAAGAAAAGATTTGACTTTACAACTTTTCAAAAATAAGTATAATAAGACTTATGGCGGACTTGAATTTAAGCAATTTAATATCAAAATTTGTCAATTATCAAGCATTAAATTCTCAAAGACAAATGCAAAAGCCTGCGCAACAAAGTTTTGCTCCGCAGCAAGCCGCTCCTTCACCTCAACCCGCTCCAAAAGCCACTTCCAATACACCCGCTCCGCAAATGAACGAAATGGGCGGAATTGATCAATCTGCTTATGTAAAAGACGTTATGAAAATGCCCAAAAATATGAATGAGCTTTTCTATATGCTTCAAAGAAATATTACATTTGCACAACTTAACCAACAATTTGCAAGACAGATAAATATGCAAAGAAACGCGCTTTCGCAAACTCAAGCTCAAATTCTTGCACAATTACAGGGGTTATCATTGACGGAAGCTCAAAATATGATTTTGACGGGTAACAAAGCCGTCTTAGCACAATTTCAATCATCTTTAAGAAATCTCCCGATTTCCGCTAACGGTTTAATTAACCTTAGTGATATTTCCGCAATGATTCAGGCAAACGGAAAAGACGCTATCGCAAAACTTATTACCACAATGGCAAATTCCGCAAAATTAGGTGTGCAGGATTTAACCCAGCTTAAAGATACAGCAAAATTAATCAATGCAAGCATTGCTGCTGCATCACAAAACGATTCCGCACAAACAATGAAACTTTTAATGCTTTTGTATCTCCCATGGCTTCCGTTGCAGGAAGGTACAGGATTTGATATTGAAATTGAAAAAGGTTCATCAGGTGACGATTCCGACAGTATTTTAATAATTACAATTACGACTTTAAACTACGGAAATGTTGTTGCAACGCTTGTTTTGGAAAGTTCAAATTCCGTTCACGTTAATATAGAATGTGTAAAAGAATTTCCGAAAGACGAGCTTTTGATGCGTATTGAAGGTGATGAAAAACATTATTCAATGGAATCTGTAGTTTCTTTTGAAACGAGTTCACAAACAACCGTAAACACATCTCAAGAAAAACCGCAGGCAAAAATTAATATGGCAGATACAAATCAAATTAATCCGTTTTTGCTTTTGATGGCGCATACGGTAATAAGACATGTTATAGAGATAGATAAAAACACTTCCGCAGGAATTGTTTCACACACTGATTAGGAGAAGAAAAATGAGATTTTTACATGCAATGATAAGAGTAAAAGACAGTGACAAAGCAATGGATTTTTATACAAAACTTTTGGATATGAATTTGGTAAAAACCATTACGCTTGAGGACAGTATACTGTATTTTTTAAGTGATGAGGACGGTCAGACTCAAATAGAGTTAACCGCAAATTTTGAAAATCCGGAAAACGGATATGAACATGGCAATGCATTCGGGCATTTTGCTTTTGGAGTGGATTCCATGGAAGAATTCGGCAAAAAACTTCATTCAATGGGTTATGAATATTTATATGAACCTTATTATATGCCTGAAGCGGGTTTACTCATTGCATTTATCAAAGACCCTGACGGAAACGAAATTGAGATAATTGAAGATTAAAATTTCCATAAAAAAAAGCCGTTTTGAGAACGGCTACCAGACTTGGGGAGGAGGTATGAAAAACATAGAGCTTTTCATATCATAATAATTTTTTATACGTAAAACAAAAATGAAACTTTAATTATTTCTTTAAAATCTCCTCCAAACGGAGGAGATTTAATGAAAGTATGGTAAGTTAGATAAGTAAGATAAGTAGGATAAGTGCTTTACAAAAGGTATACCCTTTTGAGTTAAAGAGGGCACAAATTCAACCGATACGTACTTATCAAACTTACCAAACTTATCTTACTTATCAAACCTCTTAACTAAACGCCTTAAAAGAACGTTCTACGTTTTTGCTAATTACTTCTTTTATTGATTCATATTCGGTTTGAAGTGCATTGTGTTCGTTATCAAGTTTTTTCAAATCCTGATCATATTTTTTATCCTGATTTTCTATTTCGGTTATGCGTTTTTTGTACTTGACTTCTGCTATTGCAATGGCTTTTTCATCATCTACCGCAACAATATCGGTTGCATTGGTGTAAGCGATTGAATTCCACGTAATTGCATCTGCAAAAGTTCGCGGGGATTTTCCGCTATCTTCTGACGGGTCTTGATATTGCGCTCTGTCAAGAGTAACTATTCCATGCTCCAGTGCAAACTCAAGCCATGTTGAACTTGTGTACAAATTATCTTCAAAAATTTCGTAATTTGTTGTCAATTCGTTTCTGTTGGCATCATTTACATAAAACATATATTCTGCCAAAGTCGGATCTTTTTTCAATTCTTCTTCATTATCTTTGTTTATTGCCATAACGAGGTTAGCGGTTTCCGAACCGTTCATGGCAAACCACAAATTTGTATACCATTGAGATTTATCTTTGTCTTTCAATTTAATTTCATACAACGGACGTACAGGCTCTTGCGGAGGAGCCGGAGGAATAGGTGCGACAGGTTTTTCGGGTTCTTCAGAGTTAATATTTTTCATATCACCGTCAGTAAAGTTTACAAGCGAAGCCCATTGTTCATCGCGTGTTGTAAGCATGTTATTTTTCAACATATATAACAAGTCGATTGCTTTTTGTTTAAGGGTTTTTATACCGACAACCGAATTTGTATCGGCATCATAGATATAATCACTTGACAGAATTTCTTTTTCTGTCGGAACTCTGCCTTCATCAATAGCTTGTTGAATAATATTTTCTTTGGTTTTATCTTCGACACCGCCGTTTTTCCATGCGGGAATTAAATTATCATCTCCGTCACAAAGTTTTTCTTCCAAAGCTATCTCATCAGATATTGCTTTGTAATTTTGGGATATTGCTATACTATGCATTGCCGCACCCCAGACATCACTGTCATCAAGTCCTGTTGTTTGACCGTTACTTGCCGTATAAGTTTCATGTGAAGCTGTATCATCACCGGGCCAATCCAAAAGGTGAGCCAATACGTGGATATAACACCCCGTTCCGCCGCTTAAACCTGATGAATAACAAGATCTCGGACTTTCACTTGTTCCCAAAATAGCGGTAAATTGAGCATACAAATCCGGTTTATCTTTAGAATCCAACCATGCCTGATAATCTATTCTGTACTGTTTATATTTTTCGAGATAGTCACTGTATTCAACATCATATACAGCTTTTTCCGCTCTATATTTTGCCAAATCTTCATTATACTTTTTCATCTGTTCCAAATATGCATTATACTGACTGTTATTAGTTAATCCATAGCGTTCCAAAAACTGGCTTAAAGAATTTGTTTCTTTAAAGTTTGTTGCATCTTGATTGGAAACAAGAATTTTTCCGCTTGCGTTTTTAATAGCATATTGATTTTTTAAAGGTGAATAATCATAAATTACTGCAGGTGTCATGGATATTTTTGTTGCAGAACCGTTATCATCATAGTACATATACATCAACTGTTTTGAATCCAAAGCATCCATATATTCCTGACTTGCCTCGGTTGATTCCGTAGCAAGCCGCAATTTGGAATTTGTAATTGTCTGCGAGCGAAATTCATTATTCGTCAATCTTGACGTAATACTCAATAATCTCGCTTGTGATGCGGACATTCCCATGATTTTCGATACCTTTCTAAGATGATATACGGCATATTTTCTTATTTACTTAAAAAATTTTTGATGTTTATTAAGAAATGTTAAAAGAAGTGGGGTAAGTAGGATAAGTTGGGAAAGTTAGATAAGTACTTTACAAAAGGTATACCCTTTTGGTGGGGTTGTTAACAAATCATTGATAACAGTTTCTTCTGCGCAAATTTTTTGTCATTCAGAGGGCGAAGCCCGTGGAATCTAAAATATTTGCGCAGAAATATAACAATGAAAAAGTTAACAATGCCTTGCAAGAGAGAGGGAGTATTTTACCGATACGTACTTATCCAACTTATCCTACTTACCCCACTTATCAAACTTTTTCAATTTAATTCAAAAATATGATAAAAATTTTTTATTTTAATTTTAGAATACAGATATGTGTGAGGACAAGGAATTAAAATCAGTCGGTTTGGAATTGATGTTTATGACGCCCGAAAAAGGGGCGGAAGATAACTGGGTTACTGCCGTTGAACTCGCTAAAATGGTTGATTTGCCTGTCGAAATCGTAAAAAAGAAACTTAATATTTTGAAGGAAAAAGAAATAGTTTTTGTTAAAGGGATTAATCCGAAATATTGGAAATTCGATAATTATAATTTCCAACGTATGGATGAAGATGATGAAGTCTACAGACTTTTGTGCAGTTTTGATGATGTCGATTTTGACAAATATTTTTCATATTAATAAAATTATGAGATTCTTCGGCTATCTGTTATTCTGAGCATAGCGAAGAATCTCATAACTTATTAGCCTCAGAATGACCATATTTTAAAGATTATTACCGTAACATTATATACAAAATTTTATTTTCCGATACAGAAATGGTCAAAAATATTGTTCAAAATTTCGTCCGTTATCACTTCACCCGTAATTTCGTCCAAACATAAGAGTGCGGATTTTACATCTATTGAGATTAAGTCCTGTAATTCTTGAGCTTTTGACGCATTCAATGCCAACAAAAGACTTTCTCTGCATTTGTTCAGACAATCCTGCTGACGGTTATTTGTCACAAACTCGGTATCTTCAAGTGAAAAATTGTACGCTTTTTGCTTAATTTTTTCTTTAAGTTCGTCAAGCCCCTCTTTTGTAACGGTTGAAAGATAAAAAACATCGGGTTTTCTTTCCGATACAATGTCCGATTTGTTAGCGATTACTATATGGTCTTTGTTTTCGACAAGTTTTAATATCGCTTTGTCATCATCATTCATTCCTTTGGAAGCATCATACAAAAACAAGACCAAATCAGCCTCATCAGCCGATTGTTTTGAAAATTCAATTCCGATTTCTTCTACTTTGTCGACTTTGTGATTATCTCGAATCCCTGCCGTATCAATCAAAGTTATTGCAACGTCCCAATCGAGAGTTTCTTTCAAAACATCTCTTGTGGTTCCCGCAATGTCGGTTACAATGGCGCGTTCAACGTTTAATAATGTGTTAAAAAGTGATGATTTTCCGACATTCGGTTTTCCGACAATGGCAATTTTTATTCCCTGACGCATTATATTTGATGAGTTTGCACAAGCCAAAATTTCATCAATTTTTTTAATCGCTTTTTCAAATTCTTCAATAAGATAATTGTATTCGGGTTCTTTCACGTCATCGGGAAAGTCAATTCCTGCAATAATTTTGGATAATACGTTAAAAATATCATTTCTTATTTCTTTAATTTTTTTGCTCAACGCTCCCGATAAATTTTTTACCGATTGCTTTGCAAAATCTTTTGTTTTTGCGTGGATTAAATCCGCAACGGCTTCGGCTTGCGACAAATCCAATTTTTTGTTCAAAAACGCACGTTTTGTAAATTCTCCCCGTTCTGCCATTCTTGCTCCGTTTTTCAAAACAACGTCAAGAATATTTCTGACTACGTTAATCCCGCCATGGCAATGAATTTCAATAACATCTTCGCCTGTGTAACTGTGGGGATTTTTGAACGGTAAAATCAAAACTTCATCAATAATTTTTCCGTTGTCAAGAATTTGACCGAAAGAGATTTTTCCTGCTGAGATGTTATGTTTTGAATAGATTTTGTCAAGAATTTCAAAACTTTTGTCACCAGAAATTCTGATTATTCCGACCCCTCCGGTTCCGATAGGGGTGGCAATCGCGGCTATTGTGTCAAATTCGTTGATAATATTCATAATACCATTATCGTTTGTCAATAACTTTTATCAAGTGCCAGCCGAATTGTGTATAAACGGGTTTGGAAACCTGTCCGACAGGGGTTGCAAATGCTGCGCGTTCAAATTCGGGAACCATTTGTCCTCGTTCAAAGTACCCCAAATCTCCGTTGTGCGCTCCCGAAGGGCATAGTGAATAATTTCTTGCATAAAATTCAAAACTTGCACCGTTATCAATGTCTTTTTTGATTTGTTGGGCTTCGGCTGCAGTTTTTACAAGAATATGTTCCGCGCGAACCTGCGTATATTCCTGTGCTAAAGCAACATTTGAAAGCATAATAATCGTAATAAAAAATTTAAAAATATTTTTAACCATTTTTCACCTCTGCTGAAACTGTTCTGTTTCGTCCCTGTTCTTTTGCTTTGTAAAGGGCTTTGTCCGCATCATCAAACATTTCCGAAGCGGTTTCAAAAACCGTATTTGATGTTACGCCGATACTGACGGTTACTTTAATTTTTTGTTCTTTAAAGTAAAAATCATAATTTTCAATTTTTTTGCGAAGTCTTTCGAGCGGGATTTGTGCTGTTTCTTTTGGTGTTTCCGTAAGGATTATTGCAAATTCTTCACCGCCGTATCTGAAAACTCCGTCCGTTTGTCGGAAATTTTCTTTTATTATATACGCAGCTTCTTTCAGAATAAAATCACCGCACGAATGTCCGTAAGTATCATTTATTTTTTTGAAAAAGTCAATGTCGATTATAGCAAAACTCAAATTGTTGTTGTAACGCTTTGTGCGCTTAAATTCACGTTCAAATTCCGTTTCAAAATGTCTGCGGTTAAAAAGTCTTGTTAAAGGATCTGTCATGGACATTTGACGTGTTTGAGTGTACATAAAATTGATTTTTTTTATGACTTCGGTTTTGTTTGCATCGGGAATGTCAAAGTTTTCAATGATATTTTGAATGTTTGTTTGAATTTCATCCAAGACATCCGAGGGTATTTCAAAATTAATTTCTTCCATATAATTTTTACTATAACAAAAATATTGAATGAAATCCATTTTTTTGCTAAACTTAACATGATGAAATTATCTGCAGAAGAATTGCTGAATAAATATTCAAAAAGCACTTCGCATTCGGTTGAAGTCAGAAGGTTGTCGCTTTTGATTTTTGATGAAACCGCCAAAAAGATAAAACAAATGCCCGCAAGGTGCAGGGAATATTTGTCTGCGGCGGCACTTTTACACGATATAGGTTATCATATTGATTCCAAAAGTCATAACAAACACAGTATGAAAATGGTTATGGAAAAAGGGCTTGCGGGTTTTTCAGAGCGGGAAGAACAGATTGTTGCCTGTATTTGTCGATATCATAGGGGAAGTTTGCCCGACAAGACGGAACATGAGATTTATAATACGTTTGACAAGAAGGAAAGAAAGATTGTAAAACGTCTTGCGGGGATTTTGAGGATTGCGGACGGTTTGGACAGAGGTCATTTGAATTTGGTAAAAGATATCAGGTTGAATTTTGATGAAGAACACAGGATTGCGGAATTTATGTTATTACCCCGTGCTTTAGAGTTTTTGCCTGATATAACGACAGTAGTGCGGAAACGCGATTTGTTTGAAATCGGATTTAAATGCCAGTGTGTGATTAAGTTAGAGGTTTAACCCCCGATTTGTTGCGGCAGATTTATTTGACATAAAATTAAATATATGTTACCTTAAAACAAGGGTAGTACCACCAGCCTTTGTCCATACACGTTTTTACTAAGAAATCGGTGGCGAAAAGGAGGGTAACACTATGCTTGACAAAATAATAGTGCTGCTATTCATAGCAACGCTATTCATAGTAGCACTAAAAATAAGTCATTTATAGGGTACTAAGTCAAGCCTCAGAGAAGTACGTTTCTTTGGGGCTTGCCCCTATGTTTTTATTATAACATATAGCCGAAAATTTTTCAAGTGGTGGAGTGTTATTAATTTTCTCCCCGAGTGGGAGGAATATGAGGTTTGGTGTTGATATTTTTAACAATTTATTAATAAAAAATATTAAGCACTTGAAATTTTTCAAAACATGGTATATAATTGAAACATAATTGTTATTGTGAGCGACCGTTAGGGAGCGTCACAATCTTATTAAATATTCCGTCATCCCGAATGTCGGATTGACCTCCGTGATTCGGGATCTGGTAACCGTTCTACAGTGGTAAGACCCTGAAATTCAGGGTGACGGAGGTCACGACATTCACAATGACAAAAGCGTACGGCAATTAAGAAGAAAGGGAACAAATATGTCAAAACCCAAGCATAGAGCCACTTTCGGGGGGGGGGCAGACCTTCTAAGCTCTAAAATCAATAGTTTCTGCCCTAATGAAG
>CADBNI010000070.1 GCA_902795965.1 uncultured bacterium | reverse complement strand
TGCCGTTTTTTATTCCCCTCGCCCCTTGAGGGAGAGGGAAATTTTTCAATGCGAAAACGAAGTTTGAGCATTAGAAAAATGGGTGAGGGGTAATATTGCGCGGTATGCTTATACCCCTCACCCGAATTTCTAATATTCGAGCAAGCTCTCATATTGAAATTCTACCCTCTCCCTCAAGGGGCGAGGGGGTATTGTGCAAGGGGGGAGGAAACTGTTTTTACGTCATTGACGAAAAGCGGTTCACTTTGTCAAATTCAGCATGACAAGGCACAAGAAAGAGGTAAATTTTTCAAATAACTCACTTTATAACACTATTCCTCATCAGTATTCGTCATTCGATACTGCAATGCCTGCATAATGTGATTCTGCTGAATGTTTGTTGAGCCTTCCAAATCCGCTATCGTGCGCGCAAGTTTCAAAATCCTGTCATACCGTCTGCCCGAAAGCCTGTATCTTATTGATGCCAATTTCAGCATCTCAGCACTTTTTTCATCAATCTGACAATATTTTTTGATTAATTTTGATGTCAGTTCGGAATTAGTCAAAATCCCGTCATTTTGGTATCTTTGCGCCTGAATTTTTCTCGCTCTTACTACGCGTTCGCGGATTTGTGCTGATGTTTCTCCGTCCTGTTTTGTACTAATCAATTCTTCGGACGTCAAGCGCGGAACTTCCACCTGCAAATCTATTCTGTCCAACAACGGCCCCGAAAGCCTTGACTGATAACGTGAAATCTGAAATTCCGAACACGTACACTGCTTTTCCTTATCGCCCAAATAACCGCACGGACAAGGGTTCATTGCGCCCAAAAGCATAAACTTTGCGGGATATTTTATAGAATGTTTTGCGCGCGAAATTACAATCTCGCCGTCCTCCAAAGGTTGCCTTAAAACCTCAAGGACGTTTCTCGGAAACTCAACCATTTCGTCCAAGAACAAAACCCCGCGATGTGCAAGCGTGATTTCACCCGGTTTTGGGTTTGTGCCTCCGCCGATTATCCCGTTTGCCGAGGCTGTATGATGAACGGGACGAAACGGACGCTTTGTCACAAGCGGTTCATCATGCGACAAAAGCCCGCAAATACTGTAAATTTTGGTTAATTCCAATGCTTCTTTAAGTTCCAAAGGCGGTAAAATTGATGCAAAACATTTTGCCATAAGGGTTTTCCCCGAACCGGGAGAACCTGTCATCAAAAGATTATGACCGCCCGCAGCAGCAATTTCAAGTGCGCGTTTCGCCTTTTGCTGACCTTTTACGTCTTTAAAATCGTACAAATAGTCCTGTTTTGAATTTTCAATCAAATAATCATTTATATTAATAACTGTTCTTGAAATCGGAGAATCCGAAAAATGATTAACTACATCTCCGAGTGTTTCCGCCCCAAAAACATTGATATCACCTGCCAAAGCCGCCTCAATCGCATTGGGTTTCGGAACAAAAACATTCTTAATACCGTTTTCTTTCAGTCCCAAAATCAACGGCAAAACCCCGTTTACGGCTCTAATACTTCCGTCAAGCGAGAGTTCTCCGATAAAAGCGTAATCTTTTAATTTTTCTTCCGTCAAAACTTCTTCTTCGGTCAAAAGCCCCATAGCGATTGGCAAATCAAAGTTTGAACCTTCTTTTTTCAAATCTGCGGGAGCAAGATTAACGACAACTTTTTTTGCGGGAAAAGTAAATCCCGAATTTTTGATTGCCGAGCGGACTCTGTCACGAGCCTCATTAATGGAGGTATCGGGCAATCCGACAATCGAAAACGCAGGCAATCCGTTGAGAACATCAGTTTCGACAGAAACCCTGTACGCGTTAAGACCGATTACTGTGGCAGTAGTGACTTTGTTTACCATAGGTAAATTATACTACAAAAAAGTTTGATAAGTAAGATAAGTTTGTTAAGTTCGATAAGTACTTATCAATAAGTTATTTCCGTAAAGTACTTATCAAACTTATCTTACCCATCTTTTTTGTTGTATAATAAAAATATGAAAATTTTGGCGATAAATTTTGGCGGAATTGGGGACGAAATATTTTTTCTCCCGACTTTGATTTCTTTAAAAAAAGAATTTCCCGAAGCAAAAATTACTCTTGCGCTTGAACCGAGAAGCAAAAGCGTTAAGGATTTGACTGATGTTATTGATGATATGATTTTGGTCGATATTAAAGGCAAAAATAAATATTTCGAACTTCTTAAATTGGTTGTCAAATCGTGGTTTGGCGGGTTTGATATTGTGGTTTCGTCGGGCGGAAACAAGTTTATAAGCATTCTTTTGGCATTGACGGGTATAAAAAAACGCTACGGCTATGATACCGGCAAATTGAGCCGAATTTTGCTGACTTCCGCTATTCCGCTTAATAAAAATCAATATGCCTGTGATATGTATCACGACCTTGTTTCAACGATTACGCAACACAAGACGTCTTTGCCCGAAATTAATGTTGAACCGCAGGAAAAATTGCCGAATACCGTCCTTGTTCACCCGGGTGTGAGCAAAATGAGTGTGCAAAAAGGTATGACAAAAACGGTTTCTGCCGAGGTTTGGGCGGAAGTTGTCAAATTGCTTTTGGAAAAAGGCAAAAATGTTATTTTGGCGGGCGGGCCTGATGATGAGGAAGTTATTGAGAAAATAAGAGTATTTTTAAGTAATATTAACCCCTCACCCGAATTTGTAAATTCGCAAAGCTCATTAACAAATTCTCCCCTCTTTCTCCGAGGGGAATTATTGGATTTTTACGGTAAAACAAAGAGTTTGAAGGATTTGGCAGTTTTAATCGGAAAGGCTGAGAAGTTTTTGTGTTCGGATTCTGCACCGTTGCATGTTGGGGTAGCTATGAAAACAAGGACTTTTGCTATTTTCGGTCCTACTGATGACAAAAAATTAATCCCGCAATCCGAACTTGTTACTTCGATAAAAGCAAACGACAACTGCCCGATAAAGCCATGCCTTTGGGAACACCGTCAAACAACCTGCGAAAATTTGGATTGCCTAAAAATCACCGCAGAAGAAATAGCGGAAATTGTTTACCAGGGATAATCCTTTTCAATTTTCCAGCCATCTTTATATATTACTGTTGCACATTCAATATTTCCGTTCTTTGTTTGTTCATTGTTTACTTTTCGGGTTAATTTACAATCTTGAATATTTTGTTGTCGTGTTTTATACATATTGGGAGGTGCTACTGTTCCTGTATTTCTTATCACAAAATAAAAACGTTCTCTTGTCGGATTTTTTAAATAACTGCTATAAGCCGAAGAATGTTTTTGAGCCTTTGGATAAAATACAAACACGGGTGTGTTTGTATTAAAGTTATCCCCATTTAAAAAATAACTGTTTTTAGCAAATATTGCCTGTGTTCCGTCTGAAAAAACAAATCTTATACCGTTTGAAAAATCACCGTACATGTGTATGGAATCTGTTTTGTCTACATTTTTTATATAAGGCTTTACATATTTGTTATAAAATTCTTCACTGGTTTCGTATGACCAGGCAGAATATTCTCCGTTATCTGCTATTGCCATTTGCATTACTTGATTTATATTTGTGTAAAATTTCTTTATTTTATTAACCGTTGTCTGTTTTTGGTAATTCCCTATTAATATCGGCATGGTCATTGCAGCTACAACACCAATAATACCGAGGGTTATTAGGGTTTCGGCTAAAGTAAAACCTATGTATTTTTTCATAATAAGTCCTTTCTAATATTTAATAGTGGTTTACTACTTTATATTAACATTATACTACTATCAGACTTGTTTGTCAATAGTTTTGTATTGTTATTAATGATTAGCATAATACTATTACGTATCAGTTTAATATCTTTAAATAGTACAGAAAAACAAGTATAATTTTTATATGAAAGATGAAAGAAACAAAATATTTGCAAGAAACCTAAAAGCCGAAAGATATCGCAAGGGCTTGACGCAATCCGAACTTGCCGAGGCGGTTGATGCCAGCGACAGTACCATGAGCCTTTTGGAACGCGGTGTGCAGACACCTTCGGTATTTTTGGTTTATGATATTGCAAAGGTTTTGGGTATTGATATAAATGAACTTTTAAAAAATATTCCTTAAATTCCGACGCTCAAGCCTGCACAGAGATTTATGCCCTGTCCCGTTATGCCTTTTGCGGTGTCGGAAATCAAATATTTGCACAATCCGGCGATTTCTTCAGGGGTTACAAAGCGTTTTTGCGGTATACATTCAATGATTTCTTCTTTTGAGAATTCGCTTTCGTCAATCGAATTTTGCCCCAATTCCGTATCTACCCAACCCGGGTTAATTGTGTTTACAGTTATATTAAACTCCGCAAGTTCAAGCGCAAGTGCTTTGGTCAAGCCTAAAAGCCCCGATTTTGATGATGAATATATGCTTGCGTAAGCCTCGCCCATTACCCCAGAAATTGAGCCTATATTAATAATTCGACCCCATTTTTGACTTTTCATATACGGGATTGCTTTTGCGCAAAGCAGTGCGGGAGCTATCAGGTTAGTTTGATAAAGTCTTTGAATATCAACCTGTGACAAGGTTTCAAGCCCGCCGTAAATATATTCGCCCGCATTATTAATAAGCACGTCAATTTTATTTTCTTCAATAAATTTTTCAAGCGGGGTACAATCTTTTGAAATGTCACAAACGCAATAATTAATCGCATTACAACTTTTTAGTGCATCTTCGTTTCTGCCCGTTACAAAAATATTGCCGATTGATTTAAGCTCCTCGGCAATTATTTTTCCTATTCCTTTTGATGCGCCCGTAATCAGTATGTTCATACAATATGACGTATTATTTAATAATTCCAAACCCTAAAAGGAACGTACAAATCAAGAATACTGCCGAAACAATACCCGTCAATTTGTTCAGACCTTTTTCTGCACTTTTTTGAGATGCAAATACGTGCGAAGCTCCGCCTATACCTGCAATTCCATCGCCTTTCGGGGAATGTAACAAAATTAAAACTATAAGCAATAATGCTGATATTATTTGTATAGCCCAAACTATGCTAATCATTTTTTCTCCTTTTTCTTGGATATAAAATGAGCTCGTTTAGAGTTCAGTTTTATATTTTCAAACGTGTATAATCTTGCGGGGCGTTTTGATGAAGATTTTGTGTATTCGTCAAGTTCAATCAAACCGTCCGTAACGAGAGCTTTTTTTCTGAAATTTCTTTTATCTAACTTTTTGCCCATAATCAATTCATACGCTTTTTGCATTTCGGTGAGTGTGAATTTTTCGTTCAAAAGCTGATATGCAACGGGGCAAAGTTCCAATCTTTCTCTTGTTCTTTTCAAGGAATATTCGATAATCTCTTTGTGGTCGAATGCCAAGGGGGGCAAATCCGAGATTTTGTGCCAGCCCAATTCGGGTGTGGGAACGATTTTTATATCCTCAGCTCTTACGAGTGCGAAGTATGCGCAGGTTATTACCCTTGAATTAGGGTGACGGAGCGGGTCGCCGAATGTGTACAACTGCTCAAGATAAATGTTGTCAACATTTGTACGCTCTTTTAATATTCTCAATGCAGCTTCGTCAAGGTTTTCCGAAAGTCTTACGTAGCCTCCGGGTATTGCCCATTTGTCTTTGAAGGGTTCATTCGTGCGTTTTACCAAAAGAACGTGAAGCGCATCATGTTTCATTGTAACTATGACAACGTCAACCGTAATCTCGTGAGTTTTTGTTTCGTTAAAAATCATAAAATTATCCTGCCCTTAGTTAAATCATATAATAAAAATAAAATTTTATATCAGCCGTCACGATTTCAATGTTAACAAATTTTAACATGTATCGTTTTGAGGTCAATAAATTTTTAAATATTTACTTTATATATATAAGGGGATTTTGGGGATATGTTTCACATGGGATTACAATTCAATAATTATTGGGGATTTTACAATCCTTTCATGTGCTTCCAAAACAGACTTATGAATTTTATGATGCAGTATAGCATTATGGAATCTTTTGTTGACAGTTTGTTTACTCGTCCGCAAAGACAATATATGCCTCAACCGCAGGTTCAGCCGTTGTCGGTTTTTCAATATCAAATTCCGCAGCAACCGCAAATTCCGCAGCCTGTTGTTCAGCCGTTTGACAACAGTATGTTTGAAAATTATATGGCAAATCGTCAGCAAAATTTTAATTCAAATTTAACAAATATATTCTTAAATTCCTATGAAAGCCAATTTTCGGGCAAACGTTTAAATACTACGGGGCTTTTGAATGAAGCTGCTCCTTGTGATGCGGTAACAAAAATTGTTGAAGAAGCAAAGAAAAACGTGGAAGCTGCAAGCCAAAGTCCTGTTGCTTCCGTGAAATCCGATAACATAACTGATGCTGCAAAAACTAATAATTCCGCAAAGAAAATTGTGATAAGCAGAAGTCAAATTACGGATATTGTTCACCGAAAAGCCGCTCAATACGGAGTAGATGAACGATTAATTCTTGCAATGATAGGGCAGGAATCAAGTTTTGTAAACGGACAAACATCTCACAAAGGTGCAAAAGGACTTATGCAGTTGATGCCTGCAACCGCAAAAGAATATGGAGTAACTGATGTTAACGACCCCGAACAAAATATTGACGGCGGTGTAAGGTTTATGAAAAAACTTCTTGATACCTATAATGGTGACGTTAAAAAAGCACTTGCCGCATACAATAGTGGCATGGGTAACGTTAACGACATCTTAAACGGAACAAACAAATGCCAGAATAATCCTCAGCTTATTAAAGATCCGTCAGGCATTCCGCGCATAAAAGAAACGCAAGACTACGTAAAAAAGATTTATAACAGTTATAAAAATTATACAGTTGCTTAACTAAACTAAATATTTCATTGATGTTCCAAATTTTTCATGTATTCATGGATTAAAAGGAGTTATTGGAACAAAAATGGATAAGGGATACATTGAAAACGGTTTTATTGTTGATGTAAGCAATGCGAGCAAAACTTCAGAGATTATTTACGAATTGAGCAGAATTTTGGATTTGCCTGATGCGCAAAGCAAAAGAGTCTGTCTGAAATTGGGTTCTGTTGATTTGTCGGTTACGGAACTTACGAGCGTTAAGGCTCTCGTAGAATCCATGAATTCGGAAATTGAGTTTGTAAGCACAAGTTCTGACGTAACAAAACAGTCTGCCGAAGAACTTGAAATTGAAGTTTCTGTGTTGGAAAACAAGGTTTCTTCACCGGAATTTAACGAAAACAGAGAAGAAGCCAATCAGGAACTTGAAAAAGCGCTTGATAAAATTTTCGGTGACGAAAATTTGCCAATTAAAACCTTTGCGCAGGATAAAGATTTGAAAGAGCTTAAAAAAGAAATTCCCGTTCAGAAAGATGTACCCGTAAATGTTGAACAAACAACGTTTGAACAAGTTGAAGAAACATCTGCCGAACAAATTGTTGAACAGCAAACATTTTTAAATATTGACGAAACTTCCGAAGAAAACATTTTGGACGATTTTAACAAACGTCTTGAAAATGCCAATCAAGTTGACGGAGAAGAAATAAAAGAAATAGATTACAATCTTGACGATTTAAGAAAATCGTTGAGAGAAACCGAAAAACTCCCCACACTTTATATACAAAGGACTTTGCGTTCCGGTCAAACTTTGACGTCCGACGGCAATGTTGTTGTTATCGGGGATGTAAATCCCGGATCCGAAATTGTTGCAAAAGGCGATATTACGGTATGGGGAATTTTGGGCGGTATTGCCCACGCAGGGTCTGACGGAAATAAATACGCAAAAATCAGGGCTTTGAAAATGAATGCAATTCAACTCAGAATTGCGGACACTTTTGCAAGACGCCCCGACAGTATTAATATTCCGTACATACAAAAAACAGATACATTTGTTCCCGAAGAAGCATGTATCAGAAAAAAACAAATTGTTATTTACAAAATGCACGAAGTATAAAAAGGAGAAATAATGAGCGGCAGAGTTATTGTAATTACATCGGGTAAAGGCGGTGTAGGAAAAACGACAACCAATGCCAATATCGGTACGGCACTTGCCCGTATGGGTAAAAAAGTCGTAATGATTGATACCGATTTGGGATTAAGAAATTTGGATTTGCTCTTGGGCTTGGAAAACAGAATTGTTTATACCATAGTCGATGTTGTTGAAGAAAGATGCAAACTTAAACAAGCACTTGTAAAAGATAAGAAAAATCCTAACCTCTGTCTTTTGGCTGCGGCACAGACCCGCGATAAGACTGCGGTTACGGAAGAACAGTTAAAAGATATTTGCGAAAGACTTCAAAAGGATTTTGATTTTATTCTTGTTGATTGTCCCGCAGGTATTGAACAGGGTTTTCAAAACGCGGTTGCGGGAGCATCGGAAGCTATTGTTGTTACAACTCCCGAAATGTCTGCGGTACGTGATGCCGACAGGATTATCGGACTTTTGGAAGCTAAGGAAGAAATCAAATCTTACAAATTGCTTTTGAACAGAGTACGTCCTAATTTGATTAAATCAAACGACATGATGAGCGTTGATGACGTTGTTGAAATTCTTTCCGCAGATTTAATCGGTATAATTCCCGAAGATACAGGGATAATTACTTCAACCAACAAAGGTGAACCGATTGTAAATGATGAAAAATCACTTGCAGGTAAGGCTTATAACAATGTAGCAAGAAGGATTATCGGTGAAGATGTTCCTTTCTTGGATTTGGAAGAACCTCAAGGGGTTATGGCAAAGGTTAAGAAGTTCTTTTCGGGCTTGATAGGAGAAAAAAGATGATATTACAAAATTTTTATAACAAAATTATCGGATTTTTCCGCCAAACCGATACCGAAGTTGAAGAATCTTCAAAAGATACAGCCCGCAATCGTTTGCGCGTAGTTTTGATGCAAGACAGAACCAACCTTACTCCCGAATTGATGGAGCGTATGCGTAAAGAAATGGTTGAACTGCTTTCAAGATATGTTGAAATGGATAAAGAGGCTTTGGAACTTAATCTTGAACAGGACGGTGAACAGGTAGCCTTGATGCTTTCGATACCTGTTATCAGGGCAAAAGATGAAGAAGAAATAAAAGCTACGCTTGCCGAAGAAGATGCCAAAAAGGCGAAAGAGGCAGAGGAGGCTGAAGAATCCGAGGAAAGCGAAGATACTGACGAAACTGAAGAAAAAGAAGAAACGGAAGAAGTTCAAGAGGAGGAAAGTTCTGAGGAAGAAATTTTCGAATTGACAGAAGAGAAAACGGAAAAAGAACCTCCTAAAGAGCAAAAATTAAAAGAAGAAAAATAAAAAGCTCCCGAAAGGGTGCTTTTTTATTGTGTGAAATGTGATAAAAAATTTCCTCCCCTATGGGGGAGGATTAAGGTGGGGGCTAATTTCTCTAAATATTGTATTACTCCTTCTATATTTTTATCAATATCATTATTCCAAAATCTTACTACGTTATATCCTAAACTGTTAAGAAATTTTGTTCTTCTTTCATCATATTCA
>CADBNI010000069.1 GCA_902795965.1 uncultured bacterium | reverse complement strand
TGAAACGGTTAATCGTTTAAAAGAAACATACAGCATTCTCTATCAAGCAGTCAGAATGTCGGAAACAGAAAACGGACTTTTGGAAACCTGGGAGATACCAAATGCGAATTGGGATAACAATACATACACTTACGGAAAAACATTTTTTGAACAGTATTTAAAACCGTATATAAAAGTAGTAAAAGAATGCAAATATTTGTCAAACGAATGCTGGGCTGATATTTACACCAGAACAAACGGTGCAAATAACGATTATTTTTCTGCTTCAACAAACAAAACATACGGGGTGGTTTTATCTAACGGGAGTGTTATCGGTTTTTGGCCAAGAGATACATTTTGTGAAATTTACATAGATTTGAACGGCAAAAAAGGTCCTAATAAATTTGGTAAAGATGCATTTGCAATGTTAATAATCCGAATATCAAGAGATGATCTTTTTGGTAATTTTGATAAAAGCGGAGTATATATGTTCGGACAAGGTAAAAACAGAACAACATTAACATCAGGGCAATGTGGTTGTTCAAAAACTGCAAAAACTTATGCCGGTGATTACTGCGGAGCATTAATAATGTATGACGGGTGGAAAATCGACAAAAATTATCCGTGGTAATTTTATTAATTAAATCTTGACTAAAAAAAATTTTTTATATAGTATGTATTAGCACTCTGCCGAGCGGATTGCGAGCTGAGGGCGAAGGCTTGATTGTTGAATAATTAAAATTATACAACAATCAACCGTAGACCCGTTAAAAGCGAGCAACCAAGACAATCGTAAGGTGGTAGCGCACCTCGCAAAACGAAAGTTTTGCGATTAAAACTAAATATATCGGGATGTAGCGCAGCTTGGTAGCGCACTTCGCTTGGGACGAAGGGGTCGCACGTTCAAATCGTGTCATCCCGATTTTTTTTATTGACTTGTATAATATTTTATAATAGACTTTTGCTTGAGAGATTTTACACAGAGGATTAGGGAAAGTGGATTTTACAACATTAACTATCGAATTATTAAAAGGACTTGCAACCGTAGTCGGTAATTACGGGTTTGCAATTATTGTACTGACTATAATAGTAAGGCTTGCAATGTGGCCGTTGAATGTTTCGCAGCAACGTTCAATGAAAATGATGCAAACATTACAGCCGAAAATGAAAGCTATTCAAGATCGTTACAAAAACGATCCGCAAAAAATGCAGCAAAAACTTATGGAATTTTACAAAGAAAACAAATTCAACCCTATGGGCGGTTGTTTGCCTTTGTTAATTCAGTTGCCGATATTTATTCTTTTGTATTCGGCTTTGATGAGTCCCCAATTCATTCAGATTGCGGGTGATACATCATTCGGGTTTTTGAGCAGGCTTGACACAACTTTGAGAGCTACCGCAGGACGTTCTTATGACGGCTCGTTCGGAGTTTCTCAAGGCGATACGTTTACTCTCGGAAAAACTGCAACGGTTTATCTTCCGAACGAAACTCTCGAAAACGTAAAAATTAAAAATCCTAACAAAGCTATTGAAATTCAAGGTGAATTTAAGCCGGGTGAGAGTGTTGATTTCAAAGTTGATTTGGATTATTTGGATTTGAAATTTGCTCAGCTTAATGAAATTGAAAAGGCTGAAATTGATGTTACCGATATGAGTAATAAGGAAATCGAAAAAATTACGTTCACAAAACAGGGGAACGTTTTGGCGGCATCTGTTCCGACAACGCAGACCGCAAGAGATTTTCACTGGGACGTATTTTTACTGATAGCTTTGTTTGCGGTAACTATGTTTGCATCACAAAAGGTTATGATGGCTACCCAAAAATCCAAAAACGGTGCGGGTGATCCTACACAAGAGGCTATTCAAAAATCAATGGGAACTTTTATGCCCATTATGATTATCGGTACGTTTGTGATAATTCCAATTCCTGCCGGTGTATTGCTTTATCTTGTAACAAGTAATGTTATTCAAATTTTGCAGACTGTTATTGTTAACAAACAAATTGACCTTGAACAGGCTAATAAGGGTAATGTGGTTACGGATACAGATATTTCGGGTGCAAAAAAGATTGAACCGAAAAATTAACGTCATTCTGAGCCGATATCTTTTTATGAGATCTTTCGCTATCGCTCAAGATGACAGTAAGGCGAAGAATCTCATAATGTATTTATGAAACTTTCGGAATATGATTACAATTTACCTGAAGAATTGATTGCGCAAATGCCTGCGGACAAGCGTGAAAATTCAAGAATGCTTGTTTTGGACAGGGGGTTGCATACGATTGAACATAAGCATTTTTACGATATTGTTGATTTAATTGATGAAAATACGCTTTTGGTAATGAATAATACAAAAGTTTTGCCCGCAAGATTAATCGGTCATAAAGATACGGGGGCAAAAATTGAAGTATTTTTGTTAAAAGAGATAAATACGCCCTCGCCCGAATTACTAAATTCGTTACGCTCATCAGGCAATTCTACCCCAAATGGGAAAATATCTTATTGGGACGTTCTTATAAAACCGTCAAAACGCGTCAAGCCCGATACGATTATAAAGATTAGTGATGAACTTTCCGTTAGGGCGGTTAAGAGATTGGAAGAAAACGGCGAATGGCTTGCTCAACTTATTTTTGAAGGTGACAATGTGCTTGATGTCCTTCACAGAAACGGAAACATTCCGCTTCCGCCTTATATTGAGCGAAAAATTCCAAATGAGGATTTGAAAAAACTTGATTTTGAACGCTATCAGACTGTTTATGCAAAAGATGAAGGGTCGGTTGCTGCGCCGACCGCGGGTTTGCATTTTACTCAAGATATTCTGAAAAAACTTGAGGATAAAGGGGTTGAACTTTGTTATATTACGCTGAATGTCGGTTTGGGAACCTTTCGACCCGTTCAATGTGAAAATATTCTTGAACATAAAATGCATTCCGAAAGTTTTGAAATTTCCGAAAAGGCTGCCGAGCAAATTAATCGCGCAAAACGTGAGGGTAAAAAGATTGTTGCGGTTGGAACAACGACTGTCAGGACGCTTGAAACGGCTTTCCAAAAATTCGGTTGTATAAAAGAATGCCATGACAGTTCGGAATTGTTTATTTATCCGCCTTTTGAGTTTAAAATTATTGATAATTTGATAACCAATTTTCACCTTCCAAAATCAACTCTTTTGATGTTAGTCAGTGCTTTGGCGGGCAAAGATTTTATTTTTGAAGCATACAAAGAAGCGATAGAAAACCGTTACAGATTTTTCTCTTACGGTGATTGTATGTATATAAAAAAGTAAGATAAGTATGCTGAGTTTGATAAGTCTGATAAGTACTTTTTGACTTTTTAAAAATAATCATTAATAGAATAATATACAATATTAAAACTATCATGTCATTGCGAGGACGAACGTAAGTGAGGACGTCGCAATCTCATAAATTTGTGTGAGATTACTACGTCGCTCATTGCACTCGCTCCTCGTAATGACAAAACCGTATTGTGTATTATTCAAATCATTAATTCAAATAGAGGATACGGAATATCTCAATTCGGTGTAATATCATAGGTGGGTAAGTAAAAATGTTTTCAAACTTTATTCAAAATTTGTTAAATACGGGAGGACAGGCGCAGGCAATGGAGCGTTATGCTCAGATTGCCAATAAGGTTAATAATTACAATACGTCGCAAGATCCGCTTGATACTATTTATCCAAACTCAAAAAAGGTAAATACTCCGACTTTTGAAAAGGTTATGCAGTCGACTGCAAAATCGAATTTCGGAACATTGCTTTTAGACCCGAAATTAAAAGAGGTAAATGCAGCTATTGTAAAGCAAAATCCGCAGGTTAGTTTGAATAATGCTTTGCAGGAGGCTGCGGCAATTCAGGCAAACAATCAGCCTGCAAGCAAAGCGCAGATTTTGAATGTTGTTTCTCAGATTTCCAAGAAACACGGAGTTGATGAAAAATTGGTTCAAGCCGTAATAAAGCAGGAATCAGGGTTTAATCCGAAGGCTAAATCAAAAGCCGGCGCAATGGGTTTGATGCAGTTGATGCCTGCGACCGCAAAGAATTTAGGTGTAAAAGATCCTTATAATACGGTTCAAAATGTTGACGGCGGTGTGAAATATTTGAAATCAATGCTTAATAAATATAACGGCAATGTTATTTTGGCACTTGCGGCATATAATGCCGGGCCTGCCGCAGTTGACAAGTATTCGGGTGTTCCGCCTTATAAAGAAACTCAAAATTACGTAAAAAATATTTTGGCTAATTATCTGTAAATTATTGGTCTTAGTCGAAAATTTTGATGAGCTTTTGCAACGAACTTTTCATTTTTCACTTTTTTATGTTACAATTATCTTGTCGACATGGAAGGAATATTACATGAAATTTTCATCATCATTTAAAGTTGGTTTACTGACACTTTTAGCTTTAGCTTTGCTTATAGGAGTTGTATTTAAGGTAAAAGGAAGAACTTTTTCGTCCGCTGACAGAGTTGAAATTGTTTTTAAGGACGTGAACGGGCTTCGCCAGGGTGCAAGTGTGCAGATGATGGGCTTGCGAGTCGGTCAGGTAGAAGAAATTACACCGATTGTTGACGGTGAAAACAGTTATGTAAAAGTAAAATTCGTCATAACCCAGCCGAATGTTGATATTCCAAAGGCTTCAACGCTTTCTATTCAACAGTCGGGGCTTATCGGTGAACTTTTTCTTGAAATCACACCGCCGAAAATTCGTACACTTTATGTTCCTATGCTGACAAAAGATATTCTTTACAAAGATGATGATGTTCAAATGAAATTGGATGAAAAGTATTATGATATCGGTAAAATCAAGAATATTGAAGTTGTATCGAGTGATGTTGTTCCTTATACGGTAAAAGAATATATCAAAACGAAGCATGCTTATAAAATTGATTATTTTGTAAATTTACCCGGGTTAATTCTGCCCGAATTTTTGAAGGGTAAAATTGTCAGAGATAACGGTTCAAATGTTTTGAGAATTTCGACTTTGGACGACATTATTTTGTCCTATCCGAATCAAAAATCTCCTTATACGATTATTGAACCTATGAGAATAGCGGATTTTATGGATTGGCAATATAGAGCGGCGGAATCTTTGACCGAAACCAATAAAAAGATTAACGAACTTTTATCCGATCAGGTTATTGCCGAGTTGAAAACTTCCGTTGCAAATATCAATGTTTTGACGGGTTTGACAACAGAAACAATGACCAAATTGAACGGACTTTTGGATCAGTCAAAGGGTGATTTAAGCCAGTTGATGGTTATGATGGACAGAGCAACTACGGACTTTAATATTCTTACGTATAATATTAATAACATCATAGGCGACCCGAAATTCAAAACTACAATGCTTTCGACTGCGGATTCTTTTGACAAGTTGGCGCAAAATATAAACAAACTTATCGGAAATGACCAAGAGGCGCAGGCTATGGCGGAAGATTTGAGAGCCATTGTGCATAATGTCAATGAAATCAGCGGTTATGTAAACTCGCTCACGAAAGACGATCAGCTTAAAAACGATATTAACAGAGCGGTCGGCAATATCAATACCGCAATGGTTAATATTTCCACTGCTTTGGAAACAGTTAATAAAGTTGATGCGGCTAATAAGAAAACCGAATTGCAGTCGATTATTGACGATACAAGGGCTACGACCTGTAATTTGAGAAAATTCTCCGAAAAATTGAACAAGAGATTTTTGCTTTGGAGATTGATGTTCTAACCTTTTATTACATTCTGAGGCTGAAAAGTTATGAGATTCTCCGCTCAGAATGACGAACGGCCGAAGAATCTCATAATAGTGCTGAATTTATAATTGTAAAGACTAATGAATTTTAAAACAGAGATAACAAAAATCCATTATGATAAAAATGCGAAAGGTTTTTTTGTAAACGTTTTGGAGTTTGCATCTTTGTTTTACGGGGTTGGAAGCTGGTTAAAGAATTTTCTTTATGATAAAAATATTTTGAAACCCAAAAAAGTTGATGCGTTTGTTGTTTCTGTGGGAAATGTTACAACGGGCGGTGTCGGCAAAACCCCTGTGGTGTCCGAGATTGCGAAATATTTTCTTCAAAAAGGGGAAAAAGTTGCGATAGTATCAAGAGGATACGGCGGAAAACTTTCAAACAAGAACGTTAATGTTATTTCAGACGGTAAAGAGGTGTTTTTTGATGCAAAGTCGGCGGGTGATGAACCTTTTTGGCTTGCGGAAAATACCATTATTCGTCATTCTGAGGCAAAGCCGAAGAATCCGTTTGAAAGAGCTGT
>CADBNI010000068.1 GCA_902795965.1 uncultured bacterium | reverse complement strand
GTTATGGGATTGTCTTGGATTTTTTGCGTTAAACGTGTCTGCGTGTTTTGCCATCGTGATTTACAATCACTTGGCAAAAGCACTCCGCACTCTGCAAAAAATTCTCTCGAACCACAGACAGACCTGTCGGTCTGTTGGGTTCTCAGAAAATTCACAACATCTCTCATACTAAAAAGCAGATAACAAAAGTTATCTGCTTTTTAGTGGGGCGGGTTATGGGATTCGAACCCATGCATATCGGAACCACCATCCGAGGTCTTAACCGCTTGACGAAACCCGCCATATTTTTTCTATAATTCGCTTTAGCTCATTATGAAAAATTGTCGTTTGACGAAAACCGCCATATAACCTACAAATCTATCTTAGCACGTAAATATTTTTTGTCAAAAAAAAAGAGCCTCCAACTTTGAAGGCTCACATAATTTGCATTTACATTAGCTTATCCTTTGAAACATATATCCGATTCCGCGAGCAGTCAATATCAACTCGGGGTTCGCAGGATCCGATTCCAATTTAGAACGTAATCTTGATATATGCACATCTACAACACGTGTATCAATTCTGTGATCAGGCGGATATGCCCAAACATGCTGCAATATTTCATTTCTTGAAAATGCTTGACCGGAATTGTTTACCAACAACTCAAGCAAACTAAATTCCATTCCCGTAAGACGGATCCTCTCATTCTTTCTGAATACCTGACGACGAGCCGTATCAATTCTGATATTACCCGTTGTAATAACATTTTTGGTAACTTTTCCTGACGGAGCAACAGCCTCTCTGTTATTTGTACGCCTTAAAACGGCTTTAACACGGGCTTCAAGTTCCTTCGGGCTAAAAGGTTTAATAACATAGTCATCAGCACCTAATTCAAGTCCCGTAATTCTTTCGGAAACATCTCCCAAAGCCGTAAGAATAATAATAGGTACATCCGAAGTTCTTCTGATTTCACGAGTAACACCGTAACCGTCCATTTTCGGCATCATTACGTCCAATACTACCAAATCAGGATTATATTTGTTAAAAGCATTAACGGCTTCCTCACCGTCTTGAGCCGTATATACATCATAACCTACCATCTTTAATCTTGTTTCCAAGATACGTCTGATACTCGCTTCATCATCAGCCAAAAGAATACGTTGGCGGTCTTCTGATTCATTTTGAATTTCAGCATTCTCTGTCATTGTCATCTTTCCTCTATTTCAATAATCTTTCACCTGTAAAATATTACAAAATATTTATATTTCTAAATTTTTTTTAATATTTATATAATTATCTTAATGTAATTTGCAAAAAAATGCAAGTACTTTTTTGAAAGAATTTTATTTAATATTTTTACTTTTCAAAGCAACAATAGCCTTGAATTTTTCAACATCTTCGGCGGTATCAATCCCGACAGGCACAAAATCTACTACAGATGTTTTTATTTTCATGCCGTTTTGTAATGCTCTGAGTTGCTCAAGACTTTCCGACATCTCATAAGTTGTTTGCTTAAGCTCTGTCATTTTGATTAATGCATTACGCTTATAGCCGTAAATACCCAAATGCCCGTAGAAGTCGGATTTTCCTACATTTCTTTCAAACGGAATTTTGGAACGTGAAAAATAAAGTGCGTAACCAAAATTATCAATAACACATTTTACAAGATTAGGATTTTCCGCCTCATCAGCACTAATTTTACGGATAAGAGTCGAAATATCCGCCATTTCATCCTCTTTGACGTTTCTTGCGACTTCATCAATGCTTTCGGGCTTAATTAAAGGTTCATCCCCTTGAAGATTTACGATAAAAGCGATTTCAGGGTGGCGCATGACAACTTCTTTAATCCTGTCAGACCCGCATTTATGCTCGGTTGAAGTCATCTCGACCTCTCCGCCAAAATCTTTTACCGCATTAAAAATTCTTTCATCATCAGTTGCAACAATAATCATATCAGCAAGTTTTGATTGCTTCGCTTTTTCATAAACCCATTGAATAACAGGTTTACCTTCAACTTTGATAAGCGGTTTGCCTTCTAATCTTGATGAACCGTAACGAGCAGGTATTATAATAGCTGTTTTATCCATTTTAATCTATCCTTTTTACAATTAGAGCAACCCATTGGTCTTGGCGGGCTTCTTCAATAAGTTTCAAATTCCATTTTTTTATTGCATCAAGCACAACAGGCTTTTTCTCGTCCAAAATACCGGAAAGAACCATTATTGCACCGTTATTCATGATATTTTTCAAATCGCCCATAATTTCGGCAAGAACATTATGCAAAATATTTGCACATACAAAGTCGAATTTTTCGGTAATTTTGTCTGCGGTGTTGAGTTCAAATACGCAATCACTATTGTCATTACGAGCAAACGAAGTTTGCGTAGTAATCTCATTAATATTGTTAGATTGCGACGCTCCTTTCAGTCGCTCGCAGTGACATGATAAATTTTTTACTGCATTTTCTTTTGCAACATCTATGACTGTTTCATCATTGTCACAGCCGTAAACGTAACTTGCACCGAATTTTTTTGCACAAATTGCCAAAATTCCCGAACCCATACCAATATCTGCCATTTTCGCGTTTACGGGCATGTATTTTTCTATCGCCTTCATACAAAGCTGAGTTGTTTGATGAGTTCCCGTTCCAAAAGCACAACCGGGTTCAAGTCTGATGACAACCTCGCCATCTTTATCTTTATACTCAAGCCAATCGGGAACAATAACAATTTTATCCGATACTCTTGTAATATCCCATTTTTCTTTCCATTTTTTAGACCAATCTTCATTAGGCTTGTTTGAAATAACAAACTCCCAACTGCCTAAATCATCATCAGACAACCCGCGTGATTTAAGCAATTCCCGTTCGGTTTTCAAAAGTTCTTTTATATAAGATTCCGAAACAGAATGACAATCGCCTAAAAAGACTTTTAAAGTTCCCTCTGTTGTAGCAACCATTTCGAGGTCTTTGTAAGTTTCTTCAGCCAAAATTACCCCTTCGCATGGCAAATTTTCAAAAAAGAAATCTGACATGATATCTTCAATTTCGGGATTAATTTTTATTTGCAGTTCAGTATAACCAGCCTGACTTCCTGTCATCCTGCCCTCCGTTAGCCTAAAAACACTCCCATTTTACGGAATTTTTCATATCTTTGAGATTTCAATTCTTTGCCCGAAAGTTTTGAAAGTTCCTCAATACTGTCCGTAATAACTTTTTTCATGGTTGCGGACATTTCTTCGTAATTTGTATGCGCACCACCCGTAGGTTCAGGGATTTCACCGTCAATTACATCTAATTGAAGCAAATCTTTTGCGGTAATTTTTAATGCATCAGCGGCTTCTGCGGCTTTTGAGGAATCCCGCCAAAGAATTGACGCGCAACCCTCGGGAGAAATAACAGTATAATAAGCATGTTCAAGTAAAAATACTTTATTTGCGACTGCAAGTCCCAAAGCACCGCCCGAACAGCCTTCACCCGTAATAATTGCAATAACGGGGACTTCCAATTTTGCCATATCCCTGAGATTTACGGCAATAGCACCGCCTTGATTTGTTTCTTCGGCACTGATACCGGGATAAGCCCCCGGGGTGTCAATCAAAGTAACAATCGGAATGTTAAATTTGTTGGCATGTTTAAACAATCTTAACGCTTTTCTGTAACCTTGCGGTTGAGGCATACCAAAATTATATTCAAGATTTTCTTTGGTGGATTTACCTTTCATTGTACCGACAATCATAACAGGTTTGCCGTCAATTTTTGCAAGTCCGCCTATAATCGCTCTGTCGTCCATGCCTTCTCTGTCACCGTGAAATTCAATAAAATCATCACAGATATTATTCACGTAATCAAGAAAGTTGGGACGTTCCGGGTGTCTTGCAATTTGAAGTTTTTGCGAAGGTTTGAGATTGGAATATAATTCCTTTCTGTAATCCTGCGCCTGTTGTTCAAAAGTTTCAATTTCTTTGTCCAAATCCATGCCTGACTCCAAACTTATTTTTTTTAATTCTTCAATTTTTTCCTGAATTTCCATTATAGGTTTTTCAAAATCCAATACTGCGGTCATTTGTCACCTCGTTTATGCATTTCCAAAATTTTGGAAAGTGTTTTTCTTAAATCTTTACGTGAAGAAACGACATCAACCTGACCGTATTTAAGCAAATACTCTGCAGTTTGGAAATCTGACGGAAGTTTCTGTCTTATAGTCTGTTCTATAACGCGTCTTCCCGCAAATCCTATTCTTGCACCCTGCTCTGCAACAATAACGTCGCCTAACATGCCGAAACTTGCCGTAACACCGCCAAATGTAGGTTCCGTTAAAAGATTTATGTATAAAAGACCTTCATCATCAAGTCGCGAAACCGCACAAGACGTTTTTGCCATTTGCATAAGGCTTAATGCGCTTTCCTGCATTCTTGCACCGCCTGATGAGGTAATTGCAAGAACGGGGAGTCGTTCTTCGATTGCTTTTTCGATTATTTTTGTAACTTTTTCGCCGACAACACTACCCATTGAACCGCCCATGTAATCAAAATCCATTACGGCAGTTGCGACTTTGTTGCCTTCGATAGATGCGATACCCGTTATAACCGCTTCGTCCAAATCGGTTTTCTTGTGAGCTTTTTCAAGTCGTGATTTATATGTTTCGGTATCGGCAAAATCCAAAGGATCTGTCGGTTTTATTTCCGAAAACATTTCTTCAAACGAATTTTCGTCAAAAAGTTGTTTAATCCTTTTCTTAGCGTTTATTCTGAAATGATAATCGCAAACAGGGCAAACCATATCATTTTTTTCCAAATCTTCTTTCAAAAGTTGCGCATCACAGTGAACACATTTTACCCACAAATCGGGATCCATATCAATTTCGACTTTTCTTTCAAGTTCTCTGCGCTGAATTTGAGCCTGTTTACGTTTTTCAAACCAATCTTGAACTGTCATATTTATATATCCCTATTAAAAATCTCTATTAATACAGCATTATTATACAACGAAAAAAATTAATAGCAAATTTTTGTATGTTAGCGGTTTACAATTAACACAATGCAGATATACAATTACCCGAAACAAAATAATATTTCATTTGAAGCACTGCAATATAAACATTTAAATAATTTGAGTATTCCTGACGGTTTTAAAGTAAGGCTTTTGAGAGATGGTAATAATAAGGATTGCTTTGTAAAATCTTACTTTGCAAGTAATAGCGATATCAGCGTTTCATTAAATGACGGCAGACTGAACGAATACGGACATTGTTTATTTGACAAAAGAAAGGAAAATTATTTTTATCTGTCGTCAATTAATAATTTTTCGGAAGGCATGAAAGGTGTCGGTTCAGCCCTGCACTTAACTCAGATTATTTCTATGCTTGAAAATAACATTCAAGAAACCAAACTCTATTCTTTGGGGAGAGCAATAAATTTCCACGCTAAATTTGGCTATAAATCCGATATAAAATCTGTTTCTGAAATTGATACATTTCTTATGGAAGAAATTGCCATGAAACATTACAATGATGAAATATTTTCTCCCGTTATATCGAAATTGCAAAAATGGCACGCTCATTCTTTAGCTCCAAGAGAAAAGAGAATAGTTGAAGGAAACGAAATTATTGATGAATTTATTATAACCATTAATGATAACAAATTAAAATATGATGATGATTACAATATAGTATCAAGTATAAAAATGAGCCTCAAACGCGAAGATGTAATCAATAACAAAGAATATTATAACAGTTTATTTAATAAATACGGAATTGATTACCAAATCAGCGATTAGGTTTTTTAAAAAATTTCTTCATTTCATCCGATATTTGAACATTTTGCAAAGACATGTGATATTTTCTCAAATTTGCAATCATATCTTGTTCCTCAAGTAAATCACGTTTTTTTACCTTAATAGAACTTTTTACCTGTTCAAATTCGGAAGGAGTTTTTTTATCAATAAATTTTGCAATAATTTCATCAATATTACTGCCCCCTATACCGTATTTTGAAGCAACTTCCGCAGTCGTTGCACCCTGCGGTAAAGCATAAAGCCAATTAACAGTCAGTCTGTCACCTTCCGATATTTTATTTATTCCCTTTTGATGGGGAGTATACATAATATCAGCAGGATTTTGACTGTGTCCCAAACCAACCGCATGACCTATTTCATGCAAAATCGTGTGATAAACCTCTCCCTCGTCCATATAATCGGCATGCACGATACCCTCGGTTAAACCAATCGCAACTTCCGCACCGTAAAGTCTGTTTGAACCGTCATAATTAAAATAACAATGCCCCAACGCTTTGCGCTCAACCCTTTTCCAATCAATATTTACATTAGACTCCAAAAGTGTATTAACTATTTTGAACGCAACTCTGCCCTTTGTCGCAGTCTGCCATTCGTTCAAAGCGCGCTTTACCATAGCACGATATTTCATATCTTCACCTTGTTTTGCGTAAAATTTCATGGGAGCAATGTAGACATTCAAAGGCATGAAAGTCCAACGCATTATTTTGCCGTTTTTTAAAGATTCCGCAACATAGGTGTACTTTTGCATATTTTTATTATATAATAAACTTTGGGGAATTACAAAAGACTAAGGAGAGAATTTTATGAATATTATGCAAATGATGAAACAGGCCCAAACCCTGCAAAAGAAATTAAAAGATACACAAGCAGAACTTGCAAACCTTGAAATTACGGGAGAATCCGCAGGCGGTGCGGTTGTCGTAACATGTGACGGACAAGGAAAATTCAAATCAATAAAACTTAAACCCGAAGCAATTAATGCAGAAAATCCTTCATCTGTTGACACGGACAGCCTTGAGATGCTTGAAGATTTGATTACAACTGCAATCAAGCAGGCAAGCGACAGAGCTACACAGGAAATGGAATCAAAAATGAAATCCGTTACGGGCGGAATTAATATTCCGGGGCTTAATTTCTAATGATTTATCCTAAATCAATCGCATCATTAATAGAGCATTTTCAAAAATTTCCGTCTGTCGGGCCAAAATCTGCTCAGCGCATGGCATTTTATCTTTTGAGAATGCCTTATGAGGAAATTGAAAAGTTTGCACAGAGCATGCTTGATGCCAAAAGAAACACAAAAACATGTGAAGTATGTTTTAATCTTTCGGCATCAAGCCCTTGTGAAATTTGTTCCTCGCCTCAGCGTGACCGCTCAACAATATGTGTTGTTGCGGAAACAAAAGACCTTATCGCAGTTGAAAAAACAAACGAATACAAAGGACTTTATCACGTTTTGCAAGGCTTGATTTCCCCTTTGGACGGAATCGGTGCGGACGATATCAGGATAAAAGAATTACTAAACCGTTTAACGGACGAAAGTGTCAAAGAAGTCATTCTTGCGCTTAGCCCGTCAGTAGAAGGCGAAGCAACAAGCCTTTATTTAACCAAACTGATAAAACCCTTCGGTATAAAAATTTCCCGTATCGCCTTCGGTTTGCCTGTCGGTGCAGACCTTGAATATGCAGACGAAATAACAATCGCCAAAGCTATTGAAGGCAGACGGGAATTGTAAATATCGGTGATTTGTTTTAACCGTTTATATAATTGCATTTACACAAGAATTACGCTAAAATCTGTCTATGACAGATTTGATTAACATTAACAATTTATACGTTGAATACACCTCAAACAAAGGTTTTTTAGGCGGAAAACAAATCGTTCACGCGGTCAACGGAGTTAGTCTAAGCATTAAAGAAGGTGAAATTCTTGCTCTCGCAGGCGAATCGGGCTGCGGAAAATCCACACTCGCAAAAGCAATTCTAAAACTTGAACCCGCTAAATCGGGCTGCATCAGTTTTGCAGAACCAAAAGAAACCGAAAAAGAGTTCAGAAAATTTGCGCAAATGGTTTTCCAAAACCCTTACGCAAGTTTAAACCCCAAAATGAAAATTTTTGAAATACTTAAAGAACCGCTTGAAATTAACACAAATCTGAAAAAAGAAGAAATAAAACAAAAAGTTATTGAAAAAATTGAAATGGTAGGACTTGATAAATCCTGTCTTGAACTTTATCCGCACGAGTTTTCGGGCGGTCAGCGTCAAAGGATTGCTATCGCCCGCGCACTTATGCTTGACCCTAAATTTATTCTTGCTGACGAACCCGTAAGTGCGCTTGACGTAAGCATTCAGGCACAAATTATAAACTTAATAAAAGAACTTAAAGAAAAATACAAATTGACATTCCTGCTCATCACGCATGACATGAGCGTCATAAAATATCTTGCTGACAGGGTTGCAATAATGTATTTGGGTGAAATTGTCGAAATCGGAAAATGTAAAGACGTTTTTAACAACCCGCTCCACCCTTACACAAAAGCCCTCCTAAATGCAGTTCCGCAAATAAACGGGCAAACAAAAAAATCCGTACTCAAAGGGGATTTGCCCTCGCCTGCAAATTTACCCGAAGGATGCAAATTTCACACCCGCTGTCCGCGAATGATGGACATTTGCAAAACCTCACATCCGAAAGAAACGGGCGCAAACCACAAGGTTAAGTGTTTTTTGTATCAAAAGTAAGATAAGTAAGGTGAGTTTGATAAGTCAGATAAGTACTTTTAGGTGCGCGAAGCGCACATTAAAAAAAATAAATTTTTCCGACCTTTAACGTAGTGAACTATCAAATGTTTGCGACACGATAACAAGGCGGAATTTGTCTGAGCGTAGCGAGTTATTCCGCCTTAGGTGGAGCATTACATTTGATGTGAACGAAGTTGCAGGTCGGGAGCTTCTTTGGGTACTTTCTTGTCGGTACAAGAAAGTATCTGCAGAGTGCAGGGGCGGCATAAGCCCCGCAATTATTTTTATGTTAATATAAAACTATGGACAGAAAAATTGTTACAACTAACAGAAAAGCGTTCCACGATTTCACGATTTTGGAAAAATACGTTGCAGGCATGGTGCTTACGGGTACGGAAATCAAATCTGTCCGCAAAAATGCCGTTAACCTTAAAGACAGTTTTTGCAAAATTGAGGATAACGAAATTTTTCTGTATAAATGCCACATTTCACCTTACGAACAGGGAAACCGATTTAATCATGATGCGGAAAGAACGCGCAAACTCCTTTTGACCAAAAAAGAAATTTTAAAGATGCAAAACAAGGTTAAACAGGACAATTTCACGATAATTCCGCTCGAAATATTTTTGTCGCACGGGTTTGCAAAAATCGAAATCGGGCTTGCAAAAGGTAAAAAACTTCACGACAAGCGCGAAGATATAACAAAAAAAGACCTGCAAAGAGAAATGGACAGGGCATCTAAGATAAGGTATTAAGTCATAAAAATTCCCTCTCCTGCAACATTTTTGAGTAGGAGAGGGAAAAATTTGTTAGTGAACGCAGTGAACTTACAAATTTGGGTGAGGTAATATTCAGCATATAGAAGATTGGGGGAAATTGTATTAAAGTTGTAATTTTAGGCAAAGGTGAAATGTTATCGAACCTTATTGAAGGTACGATTGAGGCAGGCTCGGAAATTGTCGGGGTTTTCAGATACGAATACACCATGAACGACAGATTTCTGCCGATAAAAGATTTTTTCAAACCCGCAAATGATTTGACACTTATCAAAAAATATAAATTACACCAAATCAAATGTAAATCTGCTAACTCGGAAAGTTTCAGACGGGAATTGATGAAGTTAAATGCGGATATAATGCTTGTCGGAACTTGGGGCGAAAGAATTGAGAAACAAACTTTTGATATACCTGTTATAGCATCTGTTAATGTTCATCCGTCACTTTTGCCGAAATACAGAGGTCCTAATCCGTATTTACAGACAATTTTGCACCGTGAAACCTATTCGGGATTAACCTTTCATCTGATGGACGAGAAATTTGACAGAGGGGCTATTTTGGCACAAAAACGCATTGATATTCTGCCGAACGATACATCAAAAGAGTTGAAGGAACGAACTGTTTTTCAGGCAAGATTGATGTGCGCTGAAGTATTGAAAAAGCTCGAATACGGGGTTGTAATACCTGTCAAGCAAAACGAAGAAGATGCAACATATTTTCCGAATATAAAAGATGACGATAAAATGCTTGATTTTGAACGAGAAACAGCAGAGCAAATTCACGCGCGCATAAGGGCTTTGCACCCGTGGCTCCCGACTTATTACACTTACAAGGATAAATTTTTTATACCAAATCCGTATAAGTTAAAAATAGTCAAGGCAGAAAAAGGAAAAATCGGCGAAATCATTGATACGGATTACAAAACATCTTCCATAACCGTTCAATGCAAAGACGGCAAGGCACTAAAAACGGTTGTAAAACTCTACGGTTTCTTAAACCGTCCGTTTACAAAGTTATTTATAAAAAATATATCCCCCTCATCCGTCCTTCGGACACCTTCTCCCACGTAGGGGAGAAGGGCTAAACATTATTATCTTATTATTTTAATAATTTTTCCGCAGAACAACCGTAGCCCATATCAATTTCTTGGCATGTACCATTACCATTGGTGACAATTCCTCCATAAATAATCCCGTCCGTTGCCCCATAATGAGCTCTATGACCTATTGCAGGTCTGACATTCATGGTATTTGAATTTAATATTGCATAAAATATATCTTTTCCAATAGTATTTGGTTTTTTATAACCATTTACATCTACAATAACATTTTCACCATCTACACATATTATTGTTCCTCTGTTTGTTAACATACATGCTGCTCCTCCGCCAAGCTCCCCCATATTCACATGTACAATTTTGCCCGGGTACTTATAAGTAGAATAATTTTGAGGTGCACATCCTGCTGATACGAATTGCTTTGCATCACAAATTTTAGTATGCTTTATGTACTTTGCTAAATTATTTATCATATCTAAATCACTCATTCCATTAAAAGAAATATCATCATTTTTTAATCTAAGAGAGGCATTCGAAATCTCTGCAAAACTCTTTTTCCATGCAGCAATAAAATGTTTTTCCTGAATATTATTTATTAAAGTCGGGAGCGTTATGGCAGCAACAACACCGATTACACCAAGTGTAATCAAGACTTCCGCAAGAGTAAAGCCTTTAGCCCTCTCCCGAATTGCTAAATTCGCTATGCTCATTAAGCAATTCTTCCCTCCCCCATGGGGGAGGGTTAGGGTGGGGGTTAAATTTTTAATGATAAATTTTTTCATAAACTATCCTTTCTAAATCAATTATTTTAATAAATTTGTTTCATTATATATAATTATATATTTATTAAGCCTATTTGTCAATAGTTATAGGCTCGATAAATCATTTTTATTAACAAAACAAAATATATAATATGTATAGAGGGGCAAATGGATATAAAAGAATTATTAGGAAAAAGAATTAAAGAATTACGCAAGGAAAAAGGTTTGACACAAGAACAACTTGCAGAAATTATCGGAATTGAGCCTAATAATTTGAGCAGAATTGAAAAAGGACGCAATTACCCGACACCCGAAAATCTCTCTAAAATAGCCAATGCGTTGAATGTTTCTGTTGATAAATTATATATGTTTGAGCATTACAAGCAATACGACAAAATAAAAGAAGAACTCACAAATGCCATTGATGACGAAAATTTTGGCAGAATGTTGTATAAGTTTTACAGGCTTATTCGAGAATAGTACCCCTCTTATAACAAGCCCGCAAACAAATTAAAACTTAAAATCTCTTTCACCGTTTTGGATTTTTTCAAGATTTTCAATAACCTGTTGTTTTACGGTATCCAAGGTTTCGATTTCTTTTGCAATAAGTTCCTCGCCGACTTTTTTGGTTTCTTCCGAGGCATAATCTTGTAAATACTCTTTCAAAGTCATAATCGCATTCGGGTGGCAAAAATTATGGATTTGTTGACCTTTACAGATATCCATAAACCTTTCGCCCGTCCTTCCCGAACCGTAACAAGCCGTACAAAAACTCGGCAGATACCCGATTTGCATAAGCCAACGGATTACCTCGTCCAAAGGTCGTCTGTCTGAAACATCAAACTGCGCGGAATCGTCTTTTTCGGGCATAGGTTGAAAATATCCGCCTACACTCGTTTTTGAACCGCCCGATATTTGAGAAATACCAAGGTGCAAAACCCTCTCCCTGCATTTTTCCGATTCGCGGGTTGAAATAATCATACCCGTATATGGAACGGCAATTCTTATACAAGCAATAATTTTTGCAAAAATATCATCATCAATACCGTTATCAAAAGCCGTCGGATCAATGTCGTCAGCTTTCTTGATACGCGGAACGCTTATTGTATGCGGTCCGACACCATATACAGCTTCAAGATGTTCCGCATGCATCAAAAGTCCCGCAAATTCATACCTGTATGATTCAAGCCCGAACAAAACTCCCAAGCCCACATCATCAATTCCGCCTTGCATAGCCCTGTCCATAGCTTCCGTATGATAAGCGTAATTGTGTTTAGGGCCTGTCGGGTGAAGCTGTTCGTAACTTTCTTTGTTATAAGTTTCCTGAAACAGTATATAAGTACCTATTCCCGCCTCGTGAAGTTTGCGGTAATTTTCAACGGTAGTTGCCGCTATATTTACGTTGACACGTCTTATTGCACCGTTTTTATGTTTAATTGAATAAATAGTTTTTATTGATTCAAGAATATATTCAATCGGGTTGTTAACGGGATCTTCACCCGCCTCTATCGCAAGCCTTTTATGACCCATGTCCTGCAAAGCAATAACTTCGCGTTTGATTTCTTCCTGCGTCAATTTTTTACGTGGAATATGAGTATTTTTTTTGTGATAAGGACAGTAAACACAACCGTTTACACAATAATTTGAAAGATATAAAGGCGCAAAAAGAACAATCCTGTTACCGTAATAATCTTTCTTTATTTGTTCGGCAAGTTTGAATATTTCTTCCGTTTTTTCTTTATCATCACAAGCCAAAAGCACAGATGCCTCTCTATGCGTAAGCCCTTTGCCCAATTTTGCTTTAGCCAAAATTTCATCAACTAATTCTTTATTGTTTTTATTTTCGTCAGCAAACTTTAATGTTTCTAAAATTTCGTTATGCGAAATAAATTCTTCTGCTATTTTTGATTTCGGATTATACATAATTTCTCCCCGCACCATGATAGCTCCGACAAGAATAAAAGTAAAGTTACACGATAAATCCGCCGCCGATTAAGTGTTTGTCGTCAATGTCATAAATAACACCCGATTGCCCTTTTGTGATTGAGTTTACAGGTTCGTAAAATTCGATTTGCACAAAGTTGTCAAAAATTTTTACATGCGCTTTTTTGTGAGGCATGTTGTAGCGAATTTTCACCCACGCATCAAATTCGTTTTGTTTTAAAGGATAAGAAAAATTTAAATCGGCAATTTTTACGGATTTTCCGTAATTATCTTCTTCTTTTCCGACATAGACGATATTTTTTTCGGAATCAATGTCAATTACATACAAAGGATACGGAGCGGCAATTCCAATACCTCTGCGCTGACCGATTGTAAATTTGTAAAATCCGTCATGTTCGCCCAATTTTTTACCTGTCGAAAACTCTATAAAATCTCCTCGCTTGGCGGGAATTTTCTCCGATAAATACGATTTAGTCGTCACAGGCTTTTTGATAAAACAAATATCCTGACTTTCCTTAGAATCTTTTGGCGGAAGGTCAAAATCAACGGCTATCTGCTTAATCTGCGATTTTTCATAATCATATAGAGGAAAAACCGTCTTTGACAGATGTTTTTGCCCCAAACGATAAAGAAAATAAAGCTGATCTTTGTGTTCGTCTTTTGCGGGGTATAGTTTGTATATTCCGTCAATGTTTTTGATTTGCGCATAATGACCTGTTCCAAAAACGTCAGCATTAAGAGTATCGAACGCATAATCAAACAGAATCCCCCATTTTATCCATTGATTGCACATTATACAAGGGTTTGGAGTAAGACCGTTTTTATACGAATTAATAAAATAGTCAATGACTTTTTGCTGAAACAGGTTTGAGGCATCAAAAACATGGTGCTTTATGCTCAATTTTTCGGCAACACGTTTTGCGTTTTGCACAACTGCATTTGAAGCCTCATCACAAAGCATTTTGCCCGTAATCCCGATTACTACATATCCCTGTTGTTGTAAAAGCAGTGCCGTAACGGAACTGTCCACCCCGCCGCTCATTGCAACCGCCGCAATTTTCTTTTTCATAAAATGATTATATAACAAAAAAAGTTTGCTTATCTTCTTACGCACCTGACGTAGCGGCCGTCCGTAACCGGGATGGCGTAGCGAAAGCCGCCGTGGAAGTACTGCCCCCACCCTAAGCCTGGACCCACTACTGACCCGGACCAGTAGATGTAGTCCGTGATACCAAGGAGGTTGCCTGCCATTGCCATGAGGGCTGCCTCGTCACGGTCGGGCATACGGTAGTCTTTGCCGAATTGGTCATCACACGCTTTAGGTGCCGTTGCGTACGTTCTTGTGCTACGCGCTCCGCCACGCTCTGCGCTGCTCCAGTCGTAGTCCGCAGGTAACACTGCTGCCGCTTTTGTTTCCTCGTTCGGGTAGAGTACACCGACAAGCCCTATGTCCTTACCAACCACGTTAGGACCGCCTTTACCGTTCATATCATAAATTGCGAAGAAACACATGTGGTTCTGTATCCTGTAAAGCTTATAACCGCTATCAACACCTGTTGACATTGCATCTATGTTTTTAATATCAGGTTCGCATGCTCCGTTGTAAAAGAGGTTGACACTGTAACCGTTGTTTGTTACAAAACCGTAACTGTTTTTATCTGCATACGCTTGAGTTTCATCACTTCCGTAGTTAAATACTGTATTTGCTGTTTGACCTTTCATTTTGGTAGGCATGCTCATTGTTGTTTTGCCGTCTGTTTTGTAAAAGGTACTCGGCAAGCCACAATCAGTCAAATGTGCGCTATCGCACATTTTTGCAATAGATAATTTTTTAGACAAGCGGTTTTTTACAAAATCTTCCGCATCTGCTGCGCCGTTCAAATCACCTTCGATTGCAAGCAATTTTCCTGCTTCACCGATTGAGTTAAGTACCTTACGTTTCGCGTTGTCGTATGAGTGATACTTGATGTTATTTACAAGTGTCGGCATTGTCATAGCTGCAACGACACCGATAATGCCGAGGGTGATTAATACCTCTGCTAAAGTAAAGGCTGCGCGTTTTTTAGATGAATAGCTATTATCAGTGCTTACGCACGAAACATTAGCCCCCTCTCGAATTGCTAAATTCGCTCCGCTCATTAAGCAATTCTTCCCTCCCCCATGGGGGAGGGTTAGGGTGGGGGCTGATTGCCACTCACAATTCTTGTCAACGACATGTAAATAGCTACTCCTCCATACCTCTAATCCTCTATTCTTTTTATTCATACATACCTCCTTTTGTAATGTATCACCTTACATATTTAAAATTATTATTGGTTAAAGATATAAATATGTCAAGACTGAAAACTTTGGGTTTAAATATCAAAAAATTCAGAAAAGAGAAGAAACTGTCTCAAAACCAGCTTGCGGAAATGCTTGATTTTTCAAGAGAACACCTTGCCTGCGTTGAGACGGGGAAAGAATACATAAGCCTCAGAAAAGTTTTTGAACTTGCAGATAAATTAGAAGTTCCGATAAAAAATATATTTAATTTCGATTAATAGCAAAAAATTTTCTTTTGGAGTATTATATATAAACAAAGGGATTTATCGTGAAAGAAAATATGACAATAGGTATACCGAGAGGAATGTCCTTCTACCACAATTATCCGTTCTATTACGGGTTCTTTACGGATTTGGGCATAAAAATCGTACTTTCGGACGTAACAACCAAAGAAACCATGACACGCGGAGCATCGCTTGTCGTAACAGAAACCTGTCTGCCTATAAAAGTTTATGTCGGGCATGTGCTTAATCTGTTGGATAAAGGGGTTGACAAAATTTTTGTTCCATCAATCCAATCAGTTGCCCCAAAAATTTACAACTGTTCAAAAATCAGAGGTCTGCCTGATTTAATCAGAAATGTCGTAAAACAGGATTTTACAATAATAGAAGCAACATTGGATAAATCCGAAAAAAATCACGGATTGTACGATTTTCTCTATGAAATCGCATCTCAATTCGGAATTACCGACAAAAACAGAATTAAACAAGCATCAAAAGCAGGCTGGAGAACGTACAACAATTTCCATATAATGTCCAAATCCGGCATGAGTTACAAAAAAGCCATAAACTATGCACTTCAAGGCAAAGTATTTATAGAAAATCAAACAAAAGAATATCCGATTTCTATCGCCTTAATTTCGCACGGCTACAATATTTTTGACGAAAGAACTTCAATGAAAATCTTTGACAAATTGGAAGATATGGACGTCAAAGTTTATTCATCTTTACAACTTTCTGATGAACAGACAGATGACGGTATCGCCTCATTAGGTCAGAGAATGTACTGGGCAAACGAAAGAGAAATGACAGGTGCGGCGGGTTTCTACATGAAAGATGCAAAAATTGACGGCATAATCTCATTAACCGCTTTCGGCTGCGGACCTGATTCATTAATGGTTGAAAGAATTATAAGAAACGCTAAACGCTATAACAAGCCTATTTTGAATTTAACAATAGACGAACAAACGGGTGAAGCAGGTTTCATCACACGTCTTGAGGCTTTTGTGGATATGCTTTTCCGTAAAAAACGCGCAAAATTGATAAACAAAATGGATATCAATTCCGATACGGATTTTATTCCGAACACAAATTATATTGAAACAATTAATTAAATTCGTGCTGATATGCCCAGGCAGAGTGGTTGTGAATACTTTCGAACGCTTCGCAATCGACTTCAAACTCTTTCACAAACGGATGTTTTCTGAGTTTCAAGACCGTATCGCGCAAAACATCTTCCACAAATTTCGGATTTTCCCACGCTTTTTCCGTCACGAATTTTTCATCTTCGCGCTTTAATAAAGTATAAACGGGACAAGACGCACAACTTTCGACAAGCTCTATCAAATCTTCAAGCCAAATTTGATTTTCCTCGTCATAAGAAACTTTTACGTTTATCAAAGCCCTTTGATTGTGCGCTCCGTATTGAGAAATCTCTTTTGAACACGGACAAAGCGTAGTCACAGGTACGACAACACCAAGAATAAATTTATATTCACCCTCTACAATCCGCCCTTCAAACGAACATTCGTAACCCATCGGAGCAGTTTTCTTTTTTACGGGTGATTTTTTGTCGATAAAATATGTAAATCTAAATTCCAATTCACCGCTTTTTGCATTCAATTTCGCAATAATTTTTTCAAGACAACCCTTTATATCAACACCCAAAAGTCCTTTATTCTGCCACTGCGTAAG
This sequence comes from uncultured bacterium, assembly GCA_902795965.1. Lineage (GTDB taxonomy): Bacteria > Cyanobacteriota > Vampirovibrionia > Gastranaerophilales > Gastranaerophilaceae > Stercorousia. The sequence continues at coordinate 10,562 of CADBNI010000068.1, read as the reverse complement.
TACTTCAACAAATCGTGACATGTGAGTTCCTTTATAATGTTTCGGCAAAGAAACACTGACACGCGCCTGAGCCGAAACAATCTGATTTGAACTGTTTTTACGCTGTACAGTAAGCGGGAGATTAAGATTTTTAATCCCGACCTTTTGAATATCAACGTTTCTTGTATCTTTTAGATTTTGTATATCTTTCATTGTAATATTTCTTAATATATCGCTTAAAAATAGCAAATTTTAAAAACAATCATACTTTATATAAATATAAAGCTCTCTCTTCTTATTTAAACGGATAGGCCTTGAAAAACTCAAGGTCTTTTTTTTATTTTGAATCAAGCATCTTGCGAATTCTCAGATATCTGTCCAATTCAATTCTGAATTTTCCAAGATCCTGATAAAACGCATTAGGCATCAATACTCTGTTATCATATTTCGGGTCAAGAATATAAACTGTCGGGAAGCCTGCCACACCGACGTTTTCCGCCAACTTACCATTTTCGGCATTTTCTTCAACATTTATCATAACGAAGTTCATTTTATTACCGTATAGTTTGCTCAATATACTAAATTTAGGCATAAAACGTAAACAATATCCGCACCAATCAACATAAAACACCGCTAAAATCGGTTTATCCGATTTTACCGCATCGCTGTATTTAATACCGATATGGTACTCGGACGGGTGTTTAGGAGCATTCATTGCTGCCAACGCTATACCTGCAACCGAAATTCCCGACAGTGCAATCAATATACCTAAAATAATTAATATTTTCTTTTTCATGATATCCCTCCAAAAGTATTGTACTACAAACAAATTTACTAAAGCAAAATATAAAATTTTAAGAATTGTTATTAATATTTATTCACAAACCTTGAAAAATTATATACTATGATATATACTTAGTATATATCAAGTGTATTTATCCCGTGGTCTTGTAAAAAGAAGGAGTTTAAGAGGTATGACAAAAAATTCGCTTATCAAAATGAGAAAAACAGAGTTTTCCAACCCCGCAAAAAATGAAATCATTAACGCGGACAATGACAGTGTGCTTGCATCTTACATCAGAGAAATTGCAGAGTACTCTTCGCTTTCTCCCACAGAAGAAAAAGAAGTTGCCAAAAGAGCAAAAAACGGTGACGAAAGCGCAAGAGAAGAATTAATCAAGGCAAATTTGCGACTTGTAGTAACAATCGCAAAAAAAGCAATTCACATGTCACATCTGCCTATGATTGACTTAATTCAGGAAGGCAATGTAGGTTTGATGGTTGCTGCGGAAAAATTTAACTACAAACTTGGCTATAAATTTGCGACATACGCAAGCTGGTGGATTAAACAGGCAATGTTCAAAGCAATCTCGGAGCAATCTCATTGCATGAAAATTCCTGTTTATATTCAGGAAACTTTATCAAAATTTTCAAAAATAAAACGTGAAATGGAACGCGAAAATAATTGTCAGGTAAAAACGGAAGACGTAGCAAAAAAAATGAACATTCCCGCAGACAAGATTGATACGTTTTTGAACGCATATTCAAAAACAATATCAATCGAAAGCGGACTTGAAAACAATGACGGCAAAGAATTGAACGTTGCGGACATTATTTGTGACGAGAATGCGTCAGCAACCCAAAATGCGGAATTTGAAGATTTGCGCTCCGATATTTTGAACGTTGTTTCGACATTAAAAGAGCGTGAACAGGCTGTGGTAAAAATGCGCTACGGTTTGAACGACAGTGATAAATTGACCTTGGAAGAAATCGGTAATATATACGGAGTGACAAAAGAATGTATCCGTCAAACAGAATTGAGAGCTTTGAAGAAGATGAGATTCTCCGTGTTGGGTCAGGAGGTATTATCAACATACGTCGGGTAGTAAATTATTTTAATGTTTAGTTATCGCCGTAAAATTTACGGCGATTTTTGTATATATTTCTTTACATTTTTTATTATTTTGTACAATTATAAATTTTTTTGGTAATATAAATCTCGGTTAGTGTTTTATTAAAAATTTGGGAGTATACATGAAAAAGATTATTTGTGTTTTTCTATCGGTACTTATAGTACTGTTTTACGGAAATGCGACTTTGGCTATTGTTGATGTTCCGTCCAAAAATATTCAAGCATCAGCGAACGCAAAACCTATTGATTTGGCATTTGTATTTGACGGACCGTCAGACAAAAATACTGCTGTTTTACAGACATTTCAAAAAGTGATTACACGTTCTCTGTTACCTGATTTTAAAGCTAATTTTCCGAAAGATTTGGTTTTTACCGGCGACTGGACTGAAAAAGGAGCAATTTCGGCATCTGACAAGGCTTTGGCATCAAGAGCAAGAATGGTAATTTCACTCGGTTACATGTCAAGTAACTACTATTCTGATAAAAAGAATAAAAACAAATTTGTTGTAACCATTGACCAATACGGTTTGAGAGATTTCGGAGACAAATTTTTTAACCCGATGCAGCAAACCGCAAACGACTTTGTAACTTTTCAAAAATTAGTTCCGAATATAAAAAAATCAGCAGTTTTGATGAACGCAAATTACTACAAAACCAACAGCAACTGGAACAGTAAAATTTCACAAAAACTTAAAGAAAAGAATTGCAGCTTGGCATTTGTTGTAATTCCCGTAAACTCCGACATCAACACCTCATTGTCAAAAATTCCCGCAGATGTAGATTCGGTATTTGTAACTCCCTTGTACAACCTTTCAACCGAACAAAGAAAAGATTTGTACAAATATATAAACAATAAAAAACTTCCGTCATTCTCCTCTGTCGGCAAAGAGGACGTTGAATTGGGTGCAATGTTAGGTACATCAACCATGGACGTTGACAAAAAACTTGCTGAAGCAACATCATTCAGCATACATGGTGTGTTGCACGGAAACGCGGTTAAAAATGAAAAAATTCCTTTCTATGACGACAAAGTAATATTCTATAACTCCGATACGGGAGAACAAGTCGGTTACACACCGCCTTTGAGATTGTTAAACAATTCGGTAACCATTACGCACAAAGAAGTTCCGACATATGATTTGGGTGCATTGCTTGACAATCTTGACGAAGGCAACCTTGATATTGCAAGGAAAAAATTCTTAATCAGTGCGGCAAGACGTTCAGTTACAAGCGCATATTTAAGATATCTTCCGACACTGAGAATGGATTTGGGCTGGCAGCAATACAACAGCGAATATGCGGAATCCTATTCAAATGTGCCGACACGTGTAGGACAGTTTACCCTCGCAATGGATCAGGTAATCTATTCACCCGATTTGGTTACGAACATAATCGTCAAGCACAAAAAATTGAAGTTTGATAAAGCCGAACACGCACTGACAAAGGCAAATATGGAATATCATACGGCAGCACTTTATATCGAAACTCTTATGCTTGAAAATATGATAAAAGTTCAGGAAGAATTTGTTCAGGAAACAAGAGAAAACCTTGCAATAGCACGAGTAAGAGAGAAAACGGGCAAATGCGGTTATGAAGAAGTATTCCGCTGGGCGGGAGAAGTCAGCGAAGCGGAAAAAACTCTTTTGAGTATGCGGGCTGATTATAAGAACGCAAAAGTTCAGATTAACAAACTATTAAACAAAGATCAGAAAAAAGATTTTGCATTCAAAGTTTTGACCGCAAGCGATCCCGCATTTTTCACGTCAGATTTGCACATAATAGACCACGTAAGAAATCCCGAAAAATTGGGGATATTTACCGATATGCTTGTAAAAGAGGCAATATATCTTTCTCCCGAAACAACAAAACTTAAAGCTGCTATTGCAATGAAAAAAGCTGAAATGTCAAACTATGCACAAAAATTTGTTATGCCGAACGCTAAATTATCGCTTGAATACGGCACACAATTTGACAGACATCTGCCTTACGAAACGGTAGGTAACTATCAAATGGCGACTCCTGCAGCTATGGCACTCGGAGGAAGTCCCTGGCTTAACTTGAATACAACTTCGGGCAGATTGCTTATTGCAGCACAGTGGAAACCGATTGAGGGCGGTCATAAAATCGCAGAGATTGCAAGATGCAAATCCGAATTGAACGAACTTAACGCATATCTGGAAGAAGTAAACACTGAAATCGAAATGCAGGTTCGCTCAGTCGTAAACAGAGCAATATCAAAATACTTTATGGTAGAAAAATCATACAAGGCAATGTTTGCTCAAGCCGAAAACTATCAAACGGTTAAATCCAAATACTTGATGGGACAAGTACCAATCAATCAAATTGCAGATGCGCAAAAACTTTATTTTGATGCAAAACTTGACGCAATGAATTCTCAGTACGAATTTTTCAAAGAATTAATATGGGTACAGAGAGGTTTGTTGTCGGTTAATTGGACAAAAGCAAGTGATAACGCAAAAAAATGGATTAATGACATACCGAAAATTTTGCCTGCGGAAGAAGATTTTACGTTATAATCAAGGCGAACACAATAAAAAAGAGGAACTTTTGGGTTCCTCTTTTTTCATTATTAAACTTTTCTCTTGCGAGCAGCTTCGGATTTGCGTTTTCTTTTTACGCTCGGTTTTTCGTATCTTTCGCGTTTTTTAACTTCGGAAAGAATACCGGCTTTTTGAATTTTTTTCTTAAATCGACGCAATGCGCTTTCGATAGATTCGTTTTCGCCGACTTTAACTTCTGCCATTTATATTTTCACCACCTTTAATTCTTTAGTGTACATTGAGATTATAACTCAAATCAAAATAAATTTCAAGCCTTATCTACATTTTTTACCAAATCCGATAACGAAACATCAAGAGCTTTAGCAATTCTCGCAAGTGTAATAATTGTCGGAGATTTTTCCGCACGTTCAATACAACCGATAAAATTCCTTGCTGAATCTATTCGAAAAGCAAGTTCTTCCTGCGAAATATTTTGTTTCATCCTAAGCGAACGAATATTCCCCCCTAAACTTTTAAGAATTTTATCTTTATCGACTTGACTCATACCACCTATTGTGGTACATTAACATTACAATAACTACCACCTTTAGGTGTCATAAAAAGGAGAATAATTATGAAAAAGGCTTTTACTCTTGCAGAAGTATTGATTACGTTAGGTATAGTTGGAGTTGTGGCATCTGTAACAATACCAACATTAATAAAAAACTACAATAAAAAGGTTATTGAGAACAAACTAAAATTGGGTTATACGACCTACGTAAATGCAATAAAATTATCTGAGATTGATAACGGTCCTATTAATGAATGGGATAGCGCAATAAAAGGCAAAGAATATTGGACAAGATACATGGCAGACTATTTTAAGGGTGCAAAACTATGCAAAAATTCAAAAGATTGCGGATATCAAAATATAAATTCATTGGAATTTACAGGGCATAACTACGGGATTATTACATCAGAAGATAGAATACTATTTGCACTGCCAAATAATATAGTAATATTTAGAGTATTTGATGACAGCAATTTTCATTTCTATATGGACGTCAACGGTCCTAAAAGACCTAATAAACTTGGAGAAGATGTTCTTACGTTTAAAGCAGTTAATAACCCAAAAATTCTTACACCTTGGAGTAATAACGCAATAAAGATATTACAAAACAAATACTAAGCCGTAAGAGTGAATATCTGATAGATTTCTTCATCGGAAAGTTCCGTAATGATTTTTTCGCCTTCGTAAACCGCAAGGTCTGCAAGTTCTTTTTTAGCCTTCAACATTTCGTCAATCTTTTCTTCAAAAGTGCCGAGAGTAATCATTCGGTGAACCATTACGTTTTTATCCTGACCGATACGGTAAGTTCTGTCTGTTGCCTGATCTTCAACGGCGGGATTCCACCACAAATCATAATGGATTACGTTGGTTGCACTTGTCAGGTTCAAGCCTGTTCCGCCCGCTTTCAAAGAAAGTACCATAACCTTTGTATCGTTGTCATTTTGGAATTTGTCAATAAGTTCTTCCCTCTGAGGTACGGTCAAAGAACCGTGGAAGAACAAAGGTTCGGTATTACATTCATCTGCGATAACTTTACACAAAATATCTCCCATTTCCTTATATTGTGTGAAAATAAGAGTTTTTTCATCATGTTCGATAATATTTTGAAGCGTTGAAATACATTTTTCCATTTTGCCCGAAAGCTCTTTGCCCATTTCACCGCCTTTTAAGAACTGATACGGGTGATTACAAATCTGCTTCAAAGCAGTAATAAGTTTAAATATATTTCCGCGTCTGTTTATACCCGTAAATCCCGAAATCTTGTCCATCATCTCATTAAGAGTTTTTTCATAAAGAACCGCCTGAGATTTTGACAAGTAACAGTAATCATTAAGCACCATTTTTTCCGGCAAATCGGTAATTACGTGTTTATCTGTTTTCAAACGTCTTAATACAAACGGAGAAACCGACATTTTCAATTTTGTAGCACGAGAATTTTCCTTAAATCTTTCAATAGGAATTGCGTAACTTTTTTGAAATTCTCTGAGTGTACCCAAGTATCCGCGGTTTATAAAATCAAATATTGACCAAAGCTCTGTGAGTCTGTTTTCAACTGGAGTACCGGTCATTGCAATTTTAACTTCCGACTTTAACATTTTAACAGCAAGAGTTTGCGCAGTATCGGGATTTTTGATATTTTGAGCTTCATCAACAATAATTACGCCCCAATCGTGTTTTTTGAGTTCCTCGATATCAATACGCATAATTGCATAAGTAGTCAAAATCACGTCATGTTTTACATCTAATTTTCTTTCCGCACCGTGATAGATTACGGTATCCAAAGAAGGTGCAAAAGTTTGAAGTTCTTTCATCCAGTTACCCATAAGGGTAGTCGGACAAACTACAAGAACGGGAGCGGTAAGTTTTCCTTCTTCTTTCATCTTCAACAAAAGACTGATAACCTGAATTGTTTTACCTAATCCCATATCGTCCGCCATACAAGCTCCAAAGCCCTTTGTAATATTTGTCCATAGCCATTTTAACCCCGTCATCTGATAAGGTCGCAATTCACCTTTCAAAGTTTCGGGAGGAGTAACTTCAACAGGCTTGTTAAAGTCTTGAATAACCTTTGCAAATGCACCGTCATAATCAAAATCGTACTGATCAACCTGCCCCGACATCGCAGCGTGAATAAGTTCCATTCTCGACATTGATTTTAAGTTAGCTTTTGCAATTTGTTCAAAAATTTTGCTGGTTTCGTCTTTATCAACAAGAACATATTTATTTTTATATTTAATTAAGCCGTTTTGACCTTCAATCAGGTTATTAAACTCCTCAACTGAAAGTTTTTCATCACCGAGTGCGATTTCGTAAGAAAAATCAAGAATATCGTCAAGAGATATTTTTGATGCGGAAGTATTGTTGAAAATATCCGCCAATTCTTTTGAACGCGAAGATTTTACTTTTGCGTTAATAGATGCTCTCGGAATTACAATGTTTGCAAGTTCTTTCGGTAATACAACTTCAATCTGCGCCTTTTGAAGATAGTATGCCGTCTGAGTAATAATTTTATAAACCTCATTCAAATTCAGGTCAAGCGCAAGTTTTTCTTCATCTTCAAACAGCTGCTCAAGTTCAGGCATGTATTTTATTGCATAGTTAAGTTGTTTTTCAACAATTCTTGCAATATCGGACGCACTTCCGTCAAAAACGGTTTCGTCAGTATAGAGTTTGTCAATAAGCACATCTTCGCCTGTTTTGCGGTTTTTGATATGAACTTTTAGTCTGAAAATTTCCTCGTTTTCAACCTTGTATATTTTAAAGAACGGAATAATATCGTATTTGCCCAAATACAGTTCATCAAACCAATCGGAAAAATTGTCCGCAATATTCATACCCTTCATTACGGCGCGTTGTTCCTGGTCTTTAACCATATAAGTTCCTGATTTTACATCTTTAAATTTATACGATTTAATAGCAAGGAATTTATACAAAACGTAATTCAAATAGTTATAAATAAAGTCTTTAATGAACGTTTTCGGTCTTTCACCTTTAATAAACATATTCTCGGGCATTTCTTCCTCAAAACGGCTCACAATTCTTGAAAGTTGCTGAGAATTAATAATCGGTTCATAAACTATTCTGAACATTTGTCCGAAAACTTTGACAGTCGGTATAAAATACAATTTTTCAATTAATTTCATAACGAAATAAGTCAATTTATTCATGTAAATGAATGTATGAGTCATTTCTTCGGAATCAAGAACGTTACCAAACCCGCCAAAATAATCCATAACCAAATCAAGAGGCATGGAATATCCGACATAATCCCCCATAACTTCCGAACGAAATCTGAAAAGTGACCCTTTTGATTTTAGATAATATTGAAAATTATTTGTCGGAGTAACAAAAAAGGACAATTTTTCATTGTTGTTAACCAAAAAGAATTCCGTATTACGTGCGGGTGCGTTAGGACTAACAAACGTACCTTCAAACTCATCTTCAACAGTCTGATAAATCAAACTGAGAGTGTAGCGAAAATCCTTATTCTTGAACCCTTCGGGATTTTCGGACAAATTAAAAAACAATTCGTCTACGTTATTCTTTTTGAATGAAAAATCTATATCCAAGTAATTTGTGTCAGTCATAATTGTCCTTTTCTTTAAGTTTGGTAAGTATGATAAGTTTGATAAGTTGGGTAAGTACTTATCCTATCTTACTTTATAATCAAACTTTTTCCGTTCATTTCTTTCGGCTGTTCAATATTCATCAACTTCAAAACCGTTGGTGCAATATCGCACAATGCACCGTCATCTGCAAGTTTAAAGGATTTATCCGCATTAATCAAAACAAACGGAACTTTGTTTGTCGTATGTGCGGTTTGAGGTTTGCCCGTTTCGGGGTTCACCATAACCTCGGAATTACCGTGATCCGCCGTCAAAAGCATAACGATATTATTCTTTTTACAAGCCTCTGCAATTTTTCCCACACATTCATCAACGGTATGACACGCTTTTGTTGCAGCCTCAATTACCCCCGTATGACCAACCATATCCGGGTTTGCAAAGTTTACGAGAATAAATCCGTACTCGGGATTTTCGGCTGCTTTCAAAACGTTTTCGCAAACCTCGGGCGCGCTCATTTCGGGTTGCAAATCATAAGTTGCAACTTTCGGTGACGGAACCAAAACCCTTGTTTCGTTGGGTTGAGGTTCATCAATACCGCCGTTAAAGAAGAACGTAATATGCGCATATTTTTCGGTTTCCGCAGTTCTGAACTGTTTTACGCCGTTAGCTTCCAAGACATCACCCAAAATATTTACAAGATGTTCTTTCGGAAATGCTACGGGAAAAGTAAAATCTTCGTTATATTTTGTCATTGTAACGTAATAAAGATTTTTGAGAACTTTTTTACGTTCAAATCCGTCAAAATCCGTAAAGTTAAGAGCTTTTGAAATTTCTCTTGCTCTGTCGGGTCTGTAATTAAAGAATATAATTGCATCATTGTCTTTAATACGGCTTTCTTCACCGCCGATAACTGTCGGAAGAACAAATTCATCATTATCTCCGCGCGCATAAGATTCTTTTACACCGTCACATGCGGTTTCGCTGTGTTCGCCTTCTCCGAACAACAAAGCATTGTAGCCTTTTTCAACTCTTTCCCAGCGGTTATCACGATCCATTATGTAATATCTGCCGATAATTGTTGCAATCGGAGGAAGATTATATTTTTTAAGTTCTTCTTCCACTTTTTCAAGATAAGTGCAGGCACTTTGAGGCGGAGTGTCACGTCCGTCCAAAAAGGCGTGGACGTAGACTTTTTCAAGTCCTTCATCAGCCGCCAATTTTATCAAAGCCAAAACGTGGTCTAAAGACGAATGAACCCCGCCCGTTGAAACAAGTCCGAAGATGTGAAGTGCGGAATTGTTTTGTTTTGCGTGATTAATTGCAGCCAAAAATCTTTCGTTTTTAAAGAAAGAACCGTCTTTGATTGCTCTGTTAATTTTTGACAAATCCTGATAGACAATTCTTCCCGCACCGAGATTGAGGTGTCCGACTTCACTGTTTCCCATTTGCCCTTCGGGAAGTCCTACGTATTCACCGTCAGCATGAATGGTTATTGACGGATAATCTGCAATTAAGTTATCAACATTGACGGAATGCGCTAATTTTGTAGCATCAAATTCAGGGTGGCTTGTGCTTATTCCCCAACCGTCCATAATACATAATAATACTCTTTGTGTCATTTTTTTGCTCCTTAATGGAATAAATTTTATCAAGAACATAAATTAATTACAAGAGCCGGAAATTTTGAAAAAAGATAATTAAGTTTGGTAAGGTGAGTTTGGTAAGTGGGGTAAGTACGTATCGGATGGATAGATGTATGGAGGGTTAGAGGTATAGCTCGTGAGCTTTGCTCACCAAAACTGTCATGCTGAATTTATTTCAGCATCTTACCACAGTGGCTCACATGTATCGGTTGCAAGATCCCGAAACGAGTTCGGGATGACGCAACAAATTCGGGTGAGGGGTATCAAAAACGGCACCAAGAAAATCTCAATGCCGCTTATTTACCGATAAGTACTTATCACACTTACCTTACTTATCGTACTTTTGTCTATACCTCCATACCTCTATACCTCCATACCTCTTTTTGGGGC
>CADBNI010000067.1 GCA_902795965.1 uncultured bacterium | reverse complement strand
CTTACTTGTTCTGTGCGAACTCTATCTTGAATATTTGCAACAATTATGGGCATGGTTACTGCCGCAACGACGCCTATTATGCCGAGGGTTATTAAAACCTCTGCAAGAGTAAAGGCACATTTTTGACCCCTCTCCCTAACCTTCCCCCTCGGGGAAGGAACTTCTTTATTCAAGCCTTTTACTTGCGAGAGGGTTTTATTTAACGATAACAACCTGCCCTCTTGCCTTCCTGACCTCTGTTTACCCCCTCTTAGCTTATTATCCGCTTTTTCCTTAGCTTCTTTCATCATAATCCGTCCCTTTCTGTTTTATACAAGTTTTTAATTAAAAAATGAGTATTACTTATACATTATACATGTTTTACACATATTTGTCAATATAACTTTAGTAAAACTCTGTTTTTATCGGTGAGTTTTTTATTTATATATTTAAATATGAGCATCAAAAAATTATTTGGAAAAAATATACAAAAATACAGAAAGTTAAGAAAATTAACACAAGAAAATCTTGCAGAGCTTGTCGGGGTTGATGCCACAAGTATAAGTTCTATTGAAACAGGTAAATTTTTCCCGACAGCCGACAATTTACAAAAAATATCGAGGGCTTTGGATATAAAACTTGAAACTCTTTTTTATTTTGAGGACGAAAATTCAGAACAGGAACTTTATGACGAAATCATTGGTATAATTAAGGATTTTCGCCACGACAAAATCAGAATGAATGCACTGAAAAATTTTGTCCATTCGATTGTTTAAAATTTTTAGTAATAAAATCCGTCTGCTTTCAATCGGTCAATTACTTCCTGCAACTGTTCATCAGAGCATACGTAGGAAAGTCTGAAAAATCCCTCTCCGCATTCTCCAAATGCGTTGCCGGGAACAAGCACTATTCCAGATTTTCTCAAGACATCTCGGCAAAAATCAAAGGCGGACGTGTAATTTCTCGGAATCGGAAGCCACAAATAAAATGTTGTATGCGGAACGGTTTTTTCGTCAATGTCCCAACCCAATTCCTTAAAACCTTTAACCATAATCGCCTGTTTGCGCGCATAGCCTTTATTGCCTTCTTCAATATATTTATCGCCTTCTTCGGAATTTAAAATTTCGGCACAAGCCTTTTGAAGTGCTTTAAAAATCCCGTTATCAATAGTGGATTTTCCCTTGCCGAAACGTTGGATTACGTCTTTGTTTCCGCAAACCCAACCGAGCCTCCAGCCCGTTACGGCATAAGGTTTTGACAGACTGAAAAATTCTATACCGATATCTTTCGCGCCTTCAAGTTCAAAAATACTGAACGGTTTTTCATCTTCCGCAAAATACAAATCACAATATGCAGCATCAGAAACAAGCAAAATTTCGTGTTTTTTACAAAAATCAATAACACTTTGAACATATTCTCTTGTTGTCGACATTCCCAAAGGATTATTCGGGAAATTTATGAACAAAGCCTTGACGTTCTCCGCCTTGTAACCGTCTTTTAGAATTTGGTTATAAATTTCTTCAACATCGGGTTTGTAATCGTTTTCTTTGGTCAAAGGCATGGAATAAGCCTTTGCGCCCGAACATTTTATAAACTGCAAATAAGAAGCATAACAGGGATCGGGAACCATTATTACGTCTTTTTCAAGTTCTTCGTGTTTCGGAGTTGTGATAAATCTCACAAGGTTCGCAATTCCCTCTTTTGACCCGACGAGTGAAAATATTTCGGTTTCGGGGTCAAGTTCCACGTTAAAACGTTTTTTCATTCTCTCGGCAATCGCTTTTCTGAAATACGGTTCGCCTTTGGGAATTGAATACATGTGTATTCCGTCCTCGTCTAAGATTTCTTTCAATCTGTCAAGAAGAAATTTGGGCGGGTTTGCAGTCGGTGCGCCCATAGAAAGCGCAATCGGCGCTCTGTTTTTGGCGATTAATTCATCTTTAATCCTTGCCGTTTCTTCTTTTAGTTTAAACATAATATAAGTGTCCAAAGACATTACTTCTTTATTAAATAATTTTTCCGTATTCATAATTTTCCTCAATTTTCCGCAATCATCCGCATAGGTCCTTCAAGCGAAGCCATACAGAATTGTTTTGTATATTCGTTATCTTGTCTTAACATTTCTTCGGGAGTTCCCTCAAAAACTACTTTCCCGTTATATAACATAATAACACGATTTGCCGTTCTTGTAATTGTTGACATTTGGTGGGTTACAACAACTGATGCAGCATGTGTTTCGTCTTTCAGCCTTACGATATAATCCTCAATAAGTGTTGATGAAATCGGGTCTAAGCCCGCAGTCGGTTCGTCATAAAGGATTGTTTTGGGTTCGGTTACGATTGCACGAGCAAAGCTGACACGTTTTTGCATACCGCCCGAGAGCTCTGAAGGAAACTTGTTTTCGATACCTTTAAGCCCGACAAGTTCAAGTTTTTCGGCTACAATATTTTTGATTTCTTTTTCGGTATATTTTTTTCTGAGTTCTTTTCTTTCGTGTAATGCGAATGCAATATTATCCGCAACATTTAGCGAATCAAAGAGTGCCGAATATTGGAAAACCATTGCGATATCACCTTCGGAGGTTATAATTTCACCGCTGTCGGGGGTTGTAAGTCCGCAGATAAGTTTTAAAATCGTACTTTTACCCGAACCTGAAAACCCTACTATCGCGAGAGTTTCACCGTTATTTACTTTAAACGACACTCCATCTATTACACGTTTGTCACCAAATGTTTTTACTAAATTTTTTACTTCTATACTCATATTTTTACCTTATTTTTGCCCCTCACCCGAATTTGTAAGTTCGCTTTTGCTCACTAACAAATTCTTCCCTCTCCCCTGTGGGGCGAGGGTAAAAGTGAATTAAAAGAAAAATACCATTGCAAAGAACATATCTAATATTACTATTGCAACGAATGACCAGACGACGGCTTTTGTGGTGGCTTCGCCAACGCCTTTAGCTCCGCCGTGGGCGGCATATCCGCAAGAACAGCTAATTAGTGCGATTACTGCACCAAAGGTTGCGGCTTTGAGCATACATACGCTCAAATCTTTCATGTAAATTCCGAGCCATGCGGAATCGAAAAATGCAAGATAGCCGAGTCCTGATGTAAGGTTTGCGGTAATTGCACCCGCAATAACCCCGACTGCCGCAGCGATTGCCACAACCGGAGGCATCATAATCAAACCAGATAATACTCTCGGAACAAACAAATATCTGATAGGATTTACTTTCAGAACTTTGATTGCGTCAATTTGCTCCGTAACGCGCATTGTTGCGATTTCCGAAGCAAGTGATGAGCCTATCATTGAAATTATTGCAAATCCCGACATAATAACTCCGACTTCGCGTACGATTAACATTGTCATTAAAAGCCCGACAAAATTTCCTCCGCCCTGTTTTACCATTTCCAAAGCAACTTGCGAGGCAACAATAACAGATGTCATTCCAACGATTGAAAGCGTAATCGGCAGTGAAGATATTCCAAAACGGTTACACTGCTCAATAAGCTCGCGCCTGTCAATTTGACCTTTTAAAATACATTTGGCAACTTCAACCGCATTAAGAGAAATATCACCGAGCGTACTTATAATGGCAGCAGAATAGGTGAAAATTCCCGAAAAAATTTTGTATGTGGCCGATTGCTTGTAATATTTTTTAAGGCTGTAATCCATTCCTAAATTATATATAAAAATTATGTTATTTGCAATTTATAAGAAAAAATCTTTAATTTCCATATCAAAAAATTTTGCAATTTCTTCCAATCTGTCTATTGGAATATTTACTCTGCATTTTTCTAATTTTGAAATATAGGAATTGTCGCAGTTTAATGCAAGAGATAATTCTTCCCGTTTTAAATTCCTTTGCTCACGCAAAGTTTTAACTTTATTTGCAATAATTTTTCTGCCTGCTTGACTCATAACTAATTATTGGATTATTATTCCAATATATACAGGAATAACATTCCATTTTTAGATAGGAGGCACAACCATGAAAGATAATAATAAATCAAACGATTTTTATGCAAGCTTATATTTTAATATTTTATATGTTCAAATAAGAAACTATAAAAGTTCTTTAAAATCAATGTTAGGAGCAATAGAAAATATGCATGAACAATGTAATATTGGTTATATGACTAAATCAATTAATGTTGATGATATTTTAAGAAAAAAACTTCAAAATATAGCATTAAAATTAAGGGATATTAATGATAACTTGGTTGATTCGTACGAAATATTAGAAGATATATTAATGTTATATGATGGTTTTGGAAATGCTGAAGTATATGAAGCTGATACTGGTAAAATTTCGCCTTCTAAACAAACTTAATACACAAACGACCGCGAAAGCGGTCGCTTTTCAATTTATATAAAAACCCAAAAAGGGATTATGAGAGTGCCATCAAGGCTTTTACGGAGCGTGCATTATCTCTTACTTCTTCATCAGAGTGCATTTCAACGGTATCTTCCAAAATTTTCATTGCCTCTGTTTTGTCCTGCAATGATAACAATTCATTAATTGTACTCATTGCTACAACAGTTGACATATCGTTGATGCCTTTACCTTTGTTGGTTATTACTACCGACAAAGAATCGTGTTCGTTTCTTTTTACCAATGCGCGAGAAGTCATCTCTCTGATTGCGTCAACTTTGGAATTTGTTCCAATATCTTCCAATATAGAAACACTTTCCGAAGAAGGATTTACACCCAATCCCTCAATTATATTAGTAACGTTTTTTACTGTTCTTTTATCAACCATTTTTCCTCCTCTATGCAGCTTCCCAAATTGCTACGTTATCTTCCAAAAGTTTTCTTGCTGCAGTCATATCTTCCATTTTTGCAACCGATTTAGCGGAAATTCCCGTTGTCATCAAATCGCTGATTGATGTCGACATAACTTCTTTCACGGAATTGTATGCCGAAGTCATTCTTTCTTTTAAGGGGTTAAAGGAAATTTCTATTCCTTCCAATTTATTCCAGCCGTTTACAACATTTTCCTTAATTTTTGTACCGAATTGTACAACGGAATTAATTATATTTTGAAATCTTTCACCTATTCCGGAAATCGAACCAACAAGCGCGCTTGCTTTCAATTTACCCGTAAATATCGGTTGAGATTGTTTTGTTGATGATTCAAATACGTCTGCGGTCAAAACATTACCTTTAAATGTTGATGCCGCAAAGGGGTTTGTACTTCTCTGCGTAGTTTGTTCGTGTCTGCTTGTATTAAATAATCGTTCACGAATTGCAGGAATTGATAAATTTGCCATGCTTAATATCCTCTCTTTTCTGCTAACTTTAAAAGAATACCATTGGGAAATATTTTCTTGCTCAACCTTTTGATGTATTCTTGATTGAATTTCTTATACTTTAGTTGTAGAATTTTTTGTGAAATATGAAAACATTATAAAAGGAAAATCGCATGGAAAATTTGGATAAATTAATAGAAACCGTAAGGATTTTGCGTTCACCCGAAGGTTGTGAGTGGGACAGACAGCAAACTCACAAATCGTTAAAACCCAACATGCTTGAAGAAGCATACGAAGCAGTTGACGCCATTGACTCAAACGATATGGCAAATCTCAGAGAAGAACTGGGAGATGTGCTTTTACAGGTGCTTTTACATTCTCAAATTGCTGATGACGAAGGCGATTTTAACCTTGATGATGTTGCAAAAGAATTGAACGAAAAACTTATCCACAGACACCCGCACGTTTTTGGCAACGCAAAAGTAAATTCTGCCGAAGATGTCGTAAAGAATTGGGAAATATTAAAAAAAGAAGAAAAAAAAGACCGCAAATCCGCTATGGACGGGATTTCCAAAGCGCAATCCGCACTTATGAGCGCGCAAAAAATCAGCAAACGCGCCGTCAAAACAGGGTTTGAATGGCCCGATGAAAAATCTCTTTACGAATGTATTTTTTCCGAATTTGACGAATTTAAAGAAGCCGTAAACGAAAATGATAAAAATCACATGGAAGATGAAATGGGAGATATCTTATTTGCGGTCGTAAACCTTGCCCGCTGGCACAAAATTGATGCGGAACAGGCACTTTTGCGTGCAAATAAAAAATTCATGACACGTTTTCGCAAAATGGAAGAATTAGCAACAAAACCTCTTGAACGGTATTCTTTTGAAGAATATGACGCTCTGTGGAAACAGGCAAAAAATAAAGTGAATAATGTGAGTGAAGTGAGTGGAGTTGATTAACTCACTATTGTTAAAATTTGTTAACAATAAAAGATTAAAAAAGGCAATTCATAAGAGAAAAAATCCTTTATATAAATATACAGGAAAGAGGATTTTCTTATGAAGGAACAAGAACTAAACACAATGATGTCTGTTGTATCAGACCCTATTGAAAACGTATATAAAATTAATTCAAGAAAAGATTTGGAAGAAATTCAGCGCATAATCAGAATATTTAATATATCAGACAATCAACACAACAAACATACAATGTTGTCGATTAAAAATCTTGCAACATTCAGACTTGTGTTGAGTAACAACTAAAAAGATTTTTCAAAAAGCACAAAAAAACGGTGTCTGATGACACCGTTTTTTATATTCTCAAAAAGTTTACTTAACTTCTTTAATAATCAAAGAAGCGTTTTGTCCGCCAAAACCGAACGAATTTGTCAATGCCGCGTGGATTTCGGCTTTACGCGCCTTCAAAGGAACGTAATCCAAATCCGCAACATGTTCGTCTTGGTTTTCAAGGTTGATTGTAGGCGGAACAATACCTGTATTAATCGTTTTTACACAAGCGATACATTCGATTGCGCCCGTTGCACCGAGCATGTGACCATGCATTGATTTTGTCGAACTTACCAAAAGTGACGGGTTTTGTTTTCTGTCGCCAAAAACAGTCGCAATAGCGTTTGATTCGGCAATATCACCAAGTCCCGTGCTTGTACCGTGTGCGTTTACATATTGAATATCGCTCGGTTTCATACCGGCATCATTCAAGGCAAACTGCATTGAATGAATTGCGCCCTGTCCTTCGGGATCGGGAGCAACCATATCATAAGCATCACCCGTCTGACCGTAGCCGACAACTTCTGCATAAATTTTTGCACCGCGTTTTTTAGCATGTTCGTATTCTTCCAAAACCAATACCGCAGCACCTTCGCCCATAATAAAACCGTCACGGTCTTTATCCCAAGGACGAGATGCACGTTGAGGTTCGTCATTACGTTTTGACAAAGTTCTTGCAGCCGAAAACGCACCTATACCAACGTCACAAATTGTTGCCTCACAACCGCCCGCAACAATAATATCAGCATCACCGTACTGGATTGAACGGAAAGCGTCACCGACACTGTGAGTACCCGTTGCACAAGCCGAAATTACAACTTTGTTAATCCCTTTATATCCGTATTTCATGGAAATTTTTCCGGACGGCATGTTTACAATCATCATAGGAATAGTGAACGGAGAACATTTGCTCGGCCCTTTTTCCAAAATTCTGATATGATTTTCTTCAAAAGTTCTGAAACCGCCTGCCGCAGAACTGACCATGACCCCGACTCTGTAAGGATCAATACCGTTTAATTCCTGCAAATTAGCGTCTGCAACAGCCTCATCAGCTGCAACCATTGCAAACTGAATAAATCTGTCGGTTCTTTTTGCTTCTTTTGAATCCATATAATCTTCGGGGTTAAAATCTTTCACTTCTCCCGAAATATGTACGACATGTTTTGAAATATCAATAGCTTCCGTAGTCGATATTCCGCTTTTTCCTTCCACAAGACTGTTCCAAAGTTTATCAACACCGACGCCAAAGGGTGAAACCGCACCAAGTCCTGTGATAACTACTCTTCTTTTTGTCATTATTTTACCTTTTTCTTTAAATAAAACGGGGGAAGAAAATTAACATTAAATTTCCACCCCCGCAACTTTTATAAATTTCTCAATATTTTATGAGATTGCTACGTCGGGCAAGCCCTCCTCGCAATGACATAAAGTTATTTATGAGAGTCGATGTAGTTAACTGCATCTTGAACTGTTTGGATTTTTTCAGCTTCTTCATCGGGGATTTCGCAACCGAATTCTTCTTCGAAAGCCATTACCAATTCAACGGTATCCAAAGAGTCAGCACCCAAATCAGCAGTAAAACTTGCTTCGGGAGTAACCAATGCTTCATCAACACTTAATTGATCAACTACAACTTTTTTTACTTTTTCTAATGTACTCATCTTTTTTTCCTCTTTAATTGTGTATTACTACATTCCAAAAATATTATACTTACTACAAAAATTTTTTGCAACATATTTACATTTCGTCAAATATATTGTTAAAAAACTTAACTTTTGAACGGAAGTTCTTAGGAGTATAGGAGCCCTAAGAGCATAAGTGAATAAACTTAGGAACTTATGCTCCTAAGCTCCTATCATCTTTTATAACATCAATCCGCCTGCAACTTCGATTGCTTGACCTGTTACATAATCCGTATCTAAAGCCAAGAATTTAACAACTTTTGCGATATCTTCAGGTGTTCCGAATCTTTTCATCGGAATTGCTGCCGCATATTCTTCAATGTTGCCCAAGTTTGCAGTCATTGCAGTCTGAATAAATCCCGGGCAAACTGCGTTTACGCGGATATTTCTTGAACCGAATTCTTTTGCAAGCGTTTTTGTCAAGCCGATTAAACCTGCTTTTGATGCGGAGTAGTTTGCCTGACCTGCGTTTCCGTGAACACCGACGATTGATGACATGTTGATAACAGAACCTTGTCTTGCTTTCATCATGTATTTGATTACGGCATGGGTAACGCAATATGCGCTTGTGAGGTTAATTTTAATAACTCTTTCCCATTGTTCCATGTCCATTCTTACAAAAAGACCGTCTTTTGTAATACCTGCATTGTTAAGCAAGATATCAATTTTGCCGTGTTCGGCAATCATTTTGTCAACATTTTGTTGTACCTGTTCGTCGTTAGAAACGTCAAATTGGTAGAAATAAGCGTTTACACCGCATGCTTTGATTTCGTCCAAAGCGGGTTGAGCTTTTTCGGCATCACAGATGTCGTTGATGATAATGTCGCAGCCGCTGCGAGCAAGTTCCAACGCACAGCTCAAACCGATACCGCGTGAACCCCCAGTAATTAAAGCGATTTTTCTCTCTGTCATAATTTTCTCCTTATAGGTCTTATCCCCTATGGGCTGATTATAACATAAACATTTTTATAAAAAAATTTTTTGCTAATAATTGTAACATAGTAAAGTTTGATAAGTAAGATAAGTTCGGAATGACGTAAAACATCCCCCTCGCCCCTTGCCCTCTCCCCTTGTGGGAGAGGGCAGAATTTCAATATGAGAGCTTGCTCGAATATTAGAAATTCAGGTGAGGGGTAAGAATAAAATTTTCGGCGGGTTGAACCCCTCACCCATTTTTCTAATGCTCAAACTTCGTTTTCGCATTGAAAAATTTCCCT
>CADBNI010000066.1 GCA_902795965.1 uncultured bacterium | reverse complement strand
TACCGAACCCGATTATGTTTATAATATAAAAACGGGTGAAAAACTTGATAAAAATATTGATATTACGGCGATTTGTGCTATCGGTCAGCCCGAACAGTTTTTTGCATTTTTGAAGGATTATAATTTGAAAGAAAAAATAGCATTTGACGATCATCATGCTTATGTTCAAAATGAAATCCCTCAGGGTATTGTGATTACGACCGAAAAAGATGCGGTCAAAATGATGGATTTCGAACGCAACGATATTTATGCTTTAAAGTTGAAAACGGTTGTTGATGTTGAAGGTTTGGTTTACCATGGATAGTCGGGAGCTATTTTCCAACCGTCCTTGTATATGACTGTCGAACAGGTTATATATCCGTTATTGCCGTAATCTTTTCCGTTATTAGGGTTAAATTTCTTACATTCACTTAAATTCTGCTCCCTTGTATCTGACAAACCGGGTAACGTTACAACTCCTTTATTATTTATAATAAAGGTAAATCTTTCTCGTGTTGGGTATTTGATGTATAATGATTTATCGGAATTATGTTTTTGAACTTTTGTATCAAATAAAATAACCGCTCCGCCATTATTTCTCATACTTGATGTTGAAGCTGTTGAAAAAATAGCCTGTGTTCCGTCCGCAAAAACCACTCTTATAGCGCAACCATTAGTGAAAAAACCCCATAGTCCTGTATTTTTCTGAATACTGTCAACATTTTTTAGGTAAGGTTTCAGGTATTTGTTGTAATAATCCTCAACATCATTATAAGACCAGGTTGAATATTCACCGTTGTCTATTTGTGCGCGTAAATATACTTGATTAATATTTGTATAAAATTTCTTTATTTTATTAACCGTTGCCTGTTTTTGATAATTGGCAATCAATGTCGGCAAGGTCATGGCTGCAACGACACCAATGATGCCGAGGGTGATTAAAACTTCTGCCAAAGTGAAAGCACTTCTTTTTATTTTCATGTTTTTCTCCTTATTAAATTATTTTAAAATATATTCTATCGCACATGAATTTATTATACTGTAATTTAATTTTCTGTCAATACATTTTTGCAAATATATAATTGCAATATGATTATAGTTAAGTTACATGAATTAATTTGGCAGTACAGAGTAAAGGGTTATCAGGTTGCGGAAGCGACTGATTTAAGCAAAGCTACGATTTCTAAACTTGTTAAAGGTGAAGATATTGATGTTAAATTAAGCACAATCAACAAACTCTGCAACTATTTCAAGTGTGATTTGAAAGACGTTATAGAATACAGACCCGATTGATTATAAATTATCTTTGT
The DNA here is from genome assembly GCA_902795965.1 of uncultured bacterium. Taxonomy (GTDB): domain Bacteria; phylum Cyanobacteriota; class Vampirovibrionia; order Gastranaerophilales; family Gastranaerophilaceae; genus Stercorousia. The sequence continues at coordinate 47,186 of CADBNI010000066.1, read as the reverse complement.
ATTATAATAAATCTATGAAAGACGGGGATATCGGTAAAGTTGTTGAGCTTCTACAAGACGCAAAACAGCAAAAGAGCGAATTTGTCGGACTTATGGACAGTTTTAACGATCCGTATCTTGTACTTATCGCTTGTATTTTGAGTCTGAGAACCAATGACAAAACGACTTATCCCGCAACTTTGCGAATGCTCAAACTTGCAAAAACTCCAAAACAAATGGCTGAAATTGACCCCGAAAAACTTGCAAAAGCTATTTATCCCGTAGGGTTTTATGCGAATAAGGCAAAACAAATAGTTGAACTTTCAAAAGAAATTGTTGAAAAATATAATTCAAAAGTTCCCGATTCAATCGAAGAATTGTGTAAATTTAACGGTGTCGGGAGAAAAACCGCAAATTTGGTTGTGGCAAGAGGGTTTAACAAACCCGCGATTTGCGTAGATGTTCATGTTCACAGAATTTTTAACAGGCTCGGATACGTAAAAACCAAAAACCCCGAAGAAACCGAATTTGCTCTGCGTGACAAATTACCCGTAAAATATTGGATTGATATTAATACATTGATTGTTACGCACGGTCAAAATGTATGCAAACCCCAAAAGCCGAATTGCGCAGTTTGCCCCATTGAAAAATTTTGCGCCAAAAATATTTACTAAAATAAAACTATTGATTTTGTTTTTGTACTGTGTAATAATGTTGTCAAGATTGTTTCAGTGTTTACAATCAGGGTTATATAGAATAGGAGTCAGAGTATGAGTGTAGAAACCCCTCATAAAATCGACACATCAAAGTTGGATGAAATTATTCAATCTTACGATTGTAAGAAATCTAATTTGATTGCGATTTTGCAGAAAGTTCAGGAAGTTTACCGATATCTTCCCGAAGATGCTATGATTTATATCGGTACGAAAATAGAAGGTTTGTCGCCTGCAACAGTGTTTGGGGTGGCTACTTTTTATGCACAATTTTCATTAGAGCCGAAAGGCAAGTATGAAATTAAGGTTTGTGACGGTACGGCATGCCACGTTAGAGGCTCAATGCCCGTATTGAACGCAATCAGAGCAAAACTTAACATGCCTGAAGGAAAACTGACAAGCGAAACGGGTCTGTTTTCTTTGGAAACGGTAAGTTGCCTCGGTGCATGCGGACTTGCTCCCGTTGTGGTTATTAATGACAAAGTTTATCCTCAGATGACTTCCGATGCAATAACAATAGTTTTGGATACATTGTTGAAAGAGGAGGCTGCATAAATGGAAACACTTAATATTAATATAAAAGACGAACAAAAAAGAGCGCAGGAAGATATAAAATCTCAAGGTTTGAGAGTTTTGGTATGTGCGGGAACGGGTTGCGTCGCAAACGGTTCTTTGAAAGTTATTGCAAAATTTAAAGAACTCGGTGCTGATGTAGCCGTTTTGTCTGATTATGACAAAATGACAATCGTTCCGACAGGCTGCCACGGTTTTTGTGAACAAGGCGTTCTTGTCGTAATTCCTGACAAGCACGTTACGTACGTCAAAGTTAAAGAAAAAGACGTTGAAGAAATTTATGAAAGCCATATTAAAAATAATAAACCTGTTGAAAGATTGATGTACGTTGATCCGAAAACGCATGAACATGTTCAGGATGACGAACATATTAATTTTTATGCAAAACAAACACGTACGGCTTTGAAAAACTGCGGTAATATTAATGCGGAATCAATAGATGAGGCGATTGCCGTTAGAGGTTACGAAGCGTTGGCAAAAGTATTGGAAGAAAATAATCCCGATGCCGTTATCGAAACCATTGAAAAATCAGGTTTGAGAGGCAGAGGAGGCGGAGGCTTCCCGACAGGCAGAAAATGGAGATTTACCGCGGCAAATAAAGGCGGTAAATCTTATATCGTTTGTAACGGTGATGAAGGCGATCCGGGTGCGTTTATGGACAGAAGTGTTATGGAAGGCGACCCGCACAAACTTCTTGAAGGTATGGCGATTGCCGCATTTGCTATCGGTGCGGACGAAGGTTATATTTATGTACGTGCCGAATATCCGCTTGCGATTAAACGTCTCAGAAAAGCAATAAAAGATGCCGAAGAAAGACATTTTTTGGGCAAAAATATTATGGGAAGCGATTTTTCGCTTGAACTTCACATAAAAGAAGGCGCAGGCGCATTTGTTTGCGGTGAAGAAACCGCTCTTATCGCTTCAATCGAAGGCGAACGCGGTATGCCTCGCCCAAAACCGCCGTTTCCCGCAAATAAAGGTTTGTTTGGCAGGCCGACTTTGATTAATAACGTCGAAACCCTTGCCAATGTGCCGTTGATTATTTTGAACGGTGCGGACTGGTTTGCTCAAATGGGTACGGAAACTTCAAAAGGTACAAAAACGTTTGCTCTGACGGGTGATGTTAATAATACGGGGCTTATTGAAGTTCCGATGGGAACTACTTTGAGAGAAATCGTATTTGATATTGGCGGCGGAATGCGTGACGGTAAAAAATTCAAAGCTGTTCAAATCGGAGGACCTTCGGGCGGTTGTTTGACGGAAGAACATCTCGATATTCCTATGGATTATGACAACCTTATCAAAGCGGGAGCAATGGTAGGCTCGGGCGGTTTGGTCGTTATGAGTGACAAAACCTGTATCGTTGAAGTCGCAAGATTTTTCATGAACTTTACTCAGCACGAAAGTTGCGGAAAATGTGTTCCCTGTCGTGAAGGTACAAAAAATATGCTCAAGATTTTGGAAAAAATTGTTGCGGGCAAAGGTACTATGGACGATTTGGAACTTTTGGAAGAATTGGCTCATGCGGTAAAAGACGGTTCGCTTTGCGGACTCGGAAAAACCGCTCCAAATCCCGTTCTTTCTACTCTGAAATACTTTAAAGACGAATATATCAAACACATTAAAGACAAAAAATGTCCCGCAGGTGTTTGTACGGCTATGAAAAAAGTCGTTATTCAAGAGGACTTGTGTAAGGGTTGTACAAAATGTGCAAGAACCTGCCCTGTCGGTGCTATTGACGGAACGGTTAAAAATCCTCACCACATTAATCAGGATAAATGTATTAAATGTGAGGCATGCTTGAAAAACTGTCCGTTCAAGGCGATAGTATTAGAGTAAAGTGAGTAGGTGAGTATAGTGAGTAAAGTTTGCTTACAAACTCATTATTTAAAAATGAAGGAAGAATAAAAATGACTGATAAAAAAACATTATTTATAGACGGTAAGGAAGTTGAATTTACTGACGAACCGAACCTTTTGGAAGTTATAAGGCATGCAGGGCTAAATGTTCCGACATTTTGCTATCGACCCGATTTAACTTCATTCGGTGCTTGCAGAATGTGTGTTGTGGAAGTTGAAGGCAGAGGTATTCAGTCTTCCTGCACAATGCCTCCGGAAAACGGTTTAAAAATTCATCTTAATACCGATAAAACAAGAAGAATCAGAAAAACGGTTCTGGAACTTTTGCTTGCAAACCACGACAGAAGCTGTTTAACCTGTGATAAATCGGGAGATTGCGAACTTCAGCAGTACGCGGAAGAATACGGAATAAGAAAAATTCGCTATCCCGATAAAGAATTGAACGAATATTTACCGACTGACGATTCAAGCCCTTCGATTGTAAGAGATCCTAACAAATGTATTCTTTGCGGAGCTTGTGTCAGAGCTTGTACGGAGTTTCAGGGACATTCGGTTTTGGGATTTGCAAATCGAGGCTCAAAGACTGTTGTACAGCCTATGAACGGCAGACCTCTCGGTCAGGTTGACTGCGTGAACTGCGGTCAGTGTGCGGCAGTTTGTCCGACAGGTGCTTTGACGATTAATTCCGATGTCGAAAAAGTTTGGAAGGAAATTACAAACCCTGATAAAAAGGTTGTTGTTCAAATGGCACCGGCAACTCGTGTTGCGATAGGTGAAATTTTCGGACTTGCTCCGGGTGAAAATGCTATCGGCAAAATGAATGCGGCACTCAGAAAAATCGGATTTGACCTTGTATTTGATACAAATTTCGGTGCGGATTTGACGATTATGGAAGAAGCTACGGAGTTTTTGAAACGCTTGCAAAGCGGTGAAAATCTTCCTCTGTTTACTTCTTGTTGTCCTGCATGGATTAAGTATATGGAAGAACATCACCCCGATATGCTCCATCATCTTTCAAGCTGTAAATCTCCCATGAGCATGCTTTCGCCCGTTTTGAAAACTCTTGTCCCCGAACATTTCGGTATTGCCAAAGAAAATTTGGTTGTTGTGGCAATTATGCCTTGTACGGCTAAAAAATACGAGTGTAAACGTCCCGAATTGACTATAGACGGTGTTCCGACTACCGATTATGTTTTGACGACCAAAGAATTGGGCAGAATGATAAAAGAAGCGGGAATTAATTTCAATGCGCTTGAACCCGAAACTTACGACAATCCGTTTGGTGAATATACGGGTGCAGCTACGATTTTTGGTGCTTCAGGCGGTGTTGCGGAGGCTGCCGTTAGGACGGCTTATGAATTTGCAACATCTGAACCTTTGAATGATGTTGATATCAAAGAAATGCGCGGAACTTCAAACAGATGCAAAGATGTAGTTCTTGATTTGAAAGGCAAAAAGTTAGTTGTCAGGGTTGTTTCAACTTTGAAAGAAGCCGAAAAATCTTTGCAGGAAATTAAAGCCGGTAAAGCTCAATTCCAAATGCTTGAAGTTATGGCTTGTCCCGGTGGTTGTATCAACGGCGGAGGTCAACCGAGAAGTTGTGACGATTCAAGGATTAAGCAGGAACGTGCGGAGGGGCTTTATAAAGAAGATAAAGAACTGCCGTACAGGAAATCTCACTTCAATCCTTCGATAAGAAAACTTTATAATGAGTATTTGGAAGAACCTAATTCGCATAAGGCGCATGAACTTTTACATACGATTTATAAAGATAAATTCACAGGGTCTTATAAAGACATTTAACAAAAAAGAGCAACTCTTAAAGAGTTGCTCTTTTTATTTATAAAGTTTATAAAAATTTGCTCAAATATTTATTTTTTCATTGTATAAAGAATTTTTTAAATAATCTCGACCTGCTCCTTCGTTCACATCAAATGTAATGCTCTACTAAAGGCGGAATAACTCGCTACGCTCAAACAAATTCCGCCCTGTTGTTGTATCGCAAACATTTGATTATTCACTTCGTCAAAGGTCAGATTTATTTAAAAAATTCTCAATATTTAAAATCAACGAATAATTATTTAAGAGCTTTTTTTACTGCTTCCGTAATATCTTCTCCACCGTAAAGCACAACACCTTTAACCAAAACTATGTCATAATTATTTGCTTTTGCTTGAGCTTCAATTTGTGCCGAAATAGTTTTGTCGATTTCGGCAAGTTTATCTGTGTAATATTTTTCGTCATAAGTTCTTTTGGAATTTAGTTCTTTTGTATATTTTTCTTCAAGTGCTTGCTTCTTCTTAACATCTGTTGTTGATGCAACATCTTTTCTTGCTTTTTCAATAAAAGTAATTAATTCTTTAGCTTTAGCTTCCTGTTCTTTTTTTAATGCCAAAACCTGCGGAGATGAGCTGACAACCTGTGCAACGTCAACAACCGCAATTTTTGACGGAACATCGGACATTGCAAAATTGTTAACCGAAAATCCGATTGCAAATGCCGCTAATACAACTGTTAAGAATTTAATATTGTTATTCATTTCTATCCTCCTACTACAAAAGTTTGATTTTTTGTAAACTTCTTTACATTATTATATGTATACTATATAATATTATCAGGTCAATTTATAATTTCGCCTAAAGATTAACTTTTGTTACCATATTGTAATAAAAGTTAAAAAAATGTTTATCTTTGTCTGCCTATGCGCAAAAATATAATTGACCGGACTTATATAAAATATAAAATTTGAAAAAGGTGAATAATGAAAAAGATTAACAGAACAAATATTTTAGGTGCAGTTTTATGTTTGGCACTTGCTGTATCCGTTGCCCCTGCAAAAGCGGATTTTTACAGTAATTTTACGAATACGGTTTACGGAAATCAGGTTCATGATTCCGACTTTTTGAAAGACAAATATCAAACAGATATTGAAAATAAGGATTATAGTAAATATGAAGAATCTAAGTATAATCCTGATGCTTCAAATGTCATTCAAAACTATGATAACAACGGCTTTCAAGCCGGTGTCGAAGAATCGGATACGACAAGCGTATTCGTAAATTCGATAGAAGTTGCACCTTCCGAAATTCTTACAAAAGAAGAAATCAATCAATTAACTCAACCGTTGATTGGTAAAAATGTTTATATCCAAGATATTCAAAATGTTGTTAACCAAATTAACAATATGTATGCGGCAAAGGGATTTGTTACCGCAAGAGCATTTTTACCGGAGCAAACGGTTTCTAACGGAAATATTTATATTGCTTTGACTGAAAGTAAAATCGGTAATATTACGGTTCAACAAAACAGATGGACTAAAGAAGGTTATATTACAAGAAGATTGCCTCAAAAAGAAGGTCAGTTGTTTGATATCGTTGAACTTGAAAAAGATATTCTTGATTTTAACAGATATACTGACGGTGTTAACCTTTCCGCAAATCTTAAAGCAGGTGAAAAACCCGGCACAACGGATATTGATATCGTTGCTGAGGAAAACTTCCCGTTCCATATTATGGGTGTTATGGATAACGCGGGTCGTTACAATACGGGTAGCCTTAGAGGCGGTGCAATGATTTATGCGGACAGTTTGTTCGGTCATAGGGACAGATTGTCAATAGGTTCATATTTCTCAGGCGGTGCGCAAAGCCCGTTTGCTGACTACAACTTTCCCGTTAACAAAAAAGACGGACGTGTAGGGTTTATGTTCTCATCTACCTTCGCAAAAGTTAAATACGGTGAATGGTCACCTTATGGCATCGGCAGTAACGCTTACCAATATTCATTGTACTATTCGCAGCCGTTAATAAGAAAACCAGGTTTTGAATTGAAATCGTATGCGGCATTGAACTACAAACGCGCAAGAACATACAGTGATTTCAATCTTGACGGTCGTGATTTATTGGGCAGTGTTGATAACATTACATCTGTTGAATTGGCATTGCAGGCAAGAAAAGATACCAAGTACGGTATTTGGTATTTGAATCAGGATGCTTATTATTCAATTCCTATCTTCCACAGTGACAGAGATAATAATTACTTTAAATACAGCGGTAGTTTGGTAAGATTGCACGATTTTTCACACGGTGTAATCGGTCAGTTGAGAAGTAATTACCAAATTGTTCCGGGAGATCCTCGTATTCCATTCTTAGATCAAATGCAAACAGGCGGTTTGGTTACGGTTAGAGGTTATTCCGAAGGTTTGATGATCGGTAAAAACGGTTACTTCATCAGCGGTGAATTGATGTTCCCCTTAATGCCGAGAGAAATTACAAGCCCAAGAACGGGTGAAAAAATTCCGTTTATCGGAAAATATGTTAAAGGTGCGATATTCGCTGATACGGCAGGTATTTTCCCCGCAGCAAGCGAAACACATTTGGATGGAAGTTACTTTGCAGCATCAATCGGTATGGGTTTAAGAGTTCAGTTGCCTCTTGACTTGACTGCAAGATTATATTGGGGCTTCCCGTTAATCAGAAACTACTATGAACCGTACAGCAAGGTAGGACGTTTCCACTTTGAATTAACAATGTCTCCGAATATTGATGCATTGTTGGCTTCAAGAAGTACAAAAGTTCAACCTGCACCTGCTCCGCAGACAACATTCCAAAAACATGTTGAAGCGGAATATGTTAATAACTATGATGATATCAGGCACTATGACTACTTCCGTGACGGTGGCGGCGGTTCATTGTAGTTGAATGAAAAAATCTAAAGTTTATGAGATTCTTCGACATTCGTCATTCTGAGCGTTAGCGAAGAATCTCATAATATTATGAAATACAGAAAGCAAATTTTATGACCAAGGGTATTTTTATTACGGCAACGGGTACTGATGTCGGAAAGACTTATGTTTCGGCACTTGTTGTAAAGAAAATGAGAGAATTAAATTTTAACTGCGGGTATTTCAAACCTGCTCTGAGCGGTACGGAAAACGGTGTTCCCGGAGATTGTGCTTATGTTTTAAAAACTGCAGGAATAAATGAAAATCCTATGGATTTTGTGTCTTATGCGTTTGAACCCGCATTATCCCCGCATTTGGCATCTCAGATTGAAAAAAATCCCATAAAACTTGAAAAAATTCTCAGTGATTTTGAGAGAATAAAAAATATCTATGACTATGTTGTTGTCGAAGGTGCGGGAGGAATTGTCTGTCCTTTTAATTTGTCTGATGAAAAACTTCTCCTTCCTGATGTTATAAAAGCTCTCGGTTTGGATATCGTAATTGTTGCAAATGCAAGTCTCGGTACTATAAATTCTACCGTTTTAACTGTTGAATACGCAAAAAGTAAAGGTATAAACATAAAAGGTATAATTTTAAACAATTATGATGAATCAGATATTATGCAGGCTGATAATAAAATTCAAGTTGAAAATCTTACGGGTGTGAAAGTTATTGCAACCGTAAAATCGGGTGGAGATGATATTAATTTTAATGAGTCGTCGCATTTTTCAAATGCCTTTTGCAACGACAAAATTTTAGAAATTTTCAAGGAGATATAAAATGGAAAATTGGGCTGAAAAAGATTTGAAATATATATGGCACCCTTGTTCACAGATGAAGGATTACGAGGAGTTGAAACCTTCTGTTATTGAAAGAGGTGAAGGGGTTTATCTTTATGATGTTGAAGGTAAAAAGTATTTGGACGTTATAAGTTCGTGGTGGTGCAATCTTTTGGGGCATTGCAATCCTCATATTTCCGAAGAACTGAAAAAACAGGCGGGAGAATTGGAACATGTAATTTTTGCAAACTTTACGCACAAGCAGGCAATAAGACTCTGTGAGCGTCTTTCCAAAATATTGCCTGAGGGTTTGTGTAAATTTAATTTTACGGATAACGGTTCATCAGCCATTGAGGCTGCCATGAAGGTTAGTTTTCAGTATCACGAGCAAACGGGAAATCCGCAAAAAACGAGATTTATGGCACTTTCCGAGGCTTATCATGGAGAAACCATAGGGGCTTTGTCAGTTGGGGATTGTGACCTTTATACAAAATTGTATAAACCGATTTTGATGGATATTGTGAGAGTTCAGGGGCCTGATTGTTACAGATGTCCGTACGGAAAAAATCGTGAAACTTGTAAATGTGAATGTTTTGAAAAAGCTGAAGAAACTTTTGCAAAATACGGCAGCGAAACGGCAGCAATGCTTGTTGAACCTTTGTTGCAAGGATCTGCGGGTATGAAAATTTATCCGCCTTTGTATTTAAAAAAACTCAGAGAGCTTTGCGACAAATATAATGTTCATTTAATTGCGGATGAAATCGCAACGGGTTACGGCAGAACGGGTAAGATGTTTGCGTTTGAGCATGCAGGAGTTTCTCCCGATATTATGTGCCTTTCAAAAGGTTTGACGGGCGGATATATGCCTATGGCGGTATTTGTTACGACACAAAAAATTTATGATGCGTTTTATGACGATTATAATACGGGGAAAGCATTTATGCACAGTCATACGTATAGCGGAAACCCGCTTGCGTGTTCTTGTGCCAATGCGGTTTTGGATTTGCTTGAGGACGGCAAAATCCTTGAACGTGCAAGAGAAAATGCGGTTTATTTCAATAAAATTATTAAAGAAAAGTTTCTTTTGCATAAAAATGTCGGAGAAGTGCGCCATATCGGTTTGATTAATGCGATTGAACTTGTTAAAAACAAAGAAACAAAAGAACCTTTTGACGGTAAATTAAGAACAGGTTATCAGATTTATAAAAAGGCTTTAAAACGAGGGGTAATTCTTCGCCCGCTCGGTGATGTGATTTATTTTAATCCGCCGTTGATTATTGAACGAAAAGATATGGATTATGCCGTTGAGGTTGCATTTGATTGTATGACAGAAGTTTTGGGATAATAATTTTTTGAAGTTGAAAAGTATATAAAATTTTTCAAATAAATCTTATCCTGCTCCTTCGTTCACATCAAATCTAATGCTCCACCCAAGGCGGAATAACTCGCTACGCTCAAACAAATTCCGCCCTGTCATTGTGTCGCAAACATTTGATAGTTCACTTCGTCAAAGGTTAGATTTATTTGAAAAATTTTTATTCATTCTACGTTATGCTAAATATTATTTTTTCAGCTTAATAAACTCAGGTACTCTGTTTTTTGCTGTCTGCATTTGAATATATTGTTCTTTGAGTTTGGCTTTTTCATTATCGTCTGCGGATTTAGCCTTTTCGTTCATTTGGGTAAGAATTTCTTTTTCGGCTTTGTTTCCTTTAATATATACGTCCATATCTTTACTTTTTTGGAAGGCATTGACTTTTCCCTGATATTTGATTTTGGGGGTCATAAAAAGAGTGTAAAGTGTTGCAAACCCGCCAATAAACATCATTATAAGTCCTGCCCAAATTCCCAGACCCGTCAGAAATTTTTTATTTTGCGAAAGTCCTTTGTTGGTTTTTTTGTTAATTTTTTCCGCTTCGTTACCTAAGGTATCGAAAACAAAGTTGCTGTCAAAAATTTCAAACAACAATCTTGCACCAAGCCCCAAACCTGCAACAAATGTACCTTTTACCAACAGGGCTTTTTCACCTGTTTGGGAAATTGGGTTTTTGTCGTTATTTTTTGGGGCGGATTTGAATGAGTATAAGTTGTTTTGAACCGAACTTATTCTCATTATGCACCTTTGATTAACATTCCGTTTCCGTTATTTGCCATTTGAACGGAAGTATAATGATTAATTTTGTCGTCTAAAGAAACTTCTTCGTTTTTAACTTCTTTATTGACTTCTTCCATAATGTTTGATTTCAAATCTCTGTCGCGGCTGAAAACGTCCATTTCTTTTTCACGGGCGAATGCATTGACTTTAGTGTTGTAAATCTTTGAAGGAAGCGTGAGTGCAAGCGTAATCAAACCAGCTGCCGCACCTATTGCACCTAATTTCCAACCTCTGTTTTTTGCTCCCTGTTGAATAAAACAGCTTCCGATACCTGCTATTGATGCACCGACAAGAGAACTTGCTCCCAAAGATGTCCAGATTGCAAGATTTTTCTCCGTATTTCTATTGATAGGATTTTCATACCCCTGCTTGCCCGCAAAACGCGGTTTCGGACAATTACTGCAATTAATAGCTTGAATTTGCATATTTACACTCCTTTTTTATTTATAATATAGCTGAAAAAAAATAATTGCTATTATATTTAGAATTATTACGATTTTAGGCATTATAAATCTTTTCTAAATTTTCAAAATAATCTTTGTTCGCATTTAAAGTATCTTCGGTTGCAACTATTGAATAAGTCGGTTTGCCAGAAAAGATATAATTAGCGGCGGTTTGAATATCTTCTGCGGTGATTTTGTCTATTTCGTCTAACAGCATATTGTCACGATAAATTCCAAAAGGTGAATCAACGGATTTCAAAAGATGACTGTTTTTGCCGTCAGAGCCGTGACAGGAATTAAGAATAGAATTTTTCAGGCTTAATTTTGCGTTATTAAGTTCTTCTTCCGTTACTTTTTCGGTTTTCATTTTTTCTATATGTCGATTAAACCCGTCAATGGATTTTTTTACGTTGTCAAAATTTTGTTCGCCCGTTTCTTTGTTATCGGTTGTCGTACCGATTTTCAGGGTCAAAACTCCGATATCTTCAACACTTCTGTAATTTGATTTTACGTGATATGCCAATTTTTCTTTTTCACGCAAGTCCGTAAACAACCTTGATGAAGGATTACCGCCGAGAATAGTGTTTAAAAGTCTTATAGTTGCGGTGTCTTTAAGATTTCCTGTTATTTTAAATTTATACGCTTCAACAATTTCCGCCTGATTTTTGTAATCCGTATCGGTCAGAACTTTTACCTTGTCACATGGAGTATATGCCGATTGAATTTCTTTGTTGAACAATGATTTTACCGGAGTTAATGAAGTCGCGGAGTTAAATAAAATATCGTTGAGTTCGGGTTTTCTCTCAAACGGTGCCGAAACGGAGATTATTCCCTTGCCTTGAGTAATCAATTCCTTATAAAGATTTTTTACGTCTTCAAGCGTAATGGTTTCAAGGTCTTTTAGAATTTCATCTTTGGAGTAGCTTTCGGACAGTCCTTTGTACAATTCCGTGTCCAACTTGTCAAAAGCGGATTTTTCGCTTGTTAAAATTGCATCTTTAATTCTGCTTTTTACATTTTGAAAATCTTCCTCGGTAAATCTCGGATTGTCTATAACTTCTTTCAGACTTGCGAAAGTTTTGGCAATATTTGTCGTATCACAGCCGAGTGCGGAGCTGATTGAATGTTCCGAAGCTGAAAATCCGAGGCTGATTCCTTCTTGTGCTAAATCGGAATCCAATTCTTCCTGTTTTCTGAATATCGAACCTTCGTTCAAAAGCTCGCTCAATACAACAGAAGCCGAAGGTTTGGTTTTGATATCTTTGTCTGTTGAAATTTTGAACAAAATTTCTATATTATCCGTTTTTGAATTATTCGTAATCAGTCTGTAATTGTTTTGCAAATTGTATTCTTTTACGTTTGAAATATTTATTGCTTCTTTTCTTCCCGTAAAAGATACCGCATTATAATTTTTATTAATAGTTTCTTCGCTTGCGCCTGAGGGGTGAACAACTGTTACGGAGGCTTTGTTTACATCAAGGTATTTTTTAGCGGTTTCCGCCAAATCTTTAGAAGTCATATTGTTTACGGTTTCTTCAAAAATATTCAGATAATCTTTGTTGTCTTCGAGAATTGAAGTTCCTATCGCATTGTTGGTTGCAAAAGAATTTTCAAGCATTGCGGAAAACTCTTTGAGCAAAACTTTTTTCGCAATTTTTAATTCCGTATCGTTTGGAGGGTTGTTTGCGATATTTGCAATTTCAGTAAAAATTGTTTTAAGTGCTTTTTCTGAATTTTCTTCCGTACTTTCCGCCAAAATCATATAAGTTCTGCCGTCATTCGGGTTTGAACTTATTTTCTCGTCCTGAATTGCACAATCGGCATTCAAAGGTTTTAATTTTGAAGTTATACGCGAGGAAGGATTTGACGACAATATTGTCAAAATCGCTTCCATGTAAATTCTTTCTTTTGTGTCGGATGATTTTGGACCGTTAAATCCCGTTACTATTGTTGTTGCGGTTGCTTTGTCCGATATAATATCTTCTCTGACTGCTTTTTGAGTAGGGGTTAATTTCTCAAAATATCTTCCTTCCTTCGGATTTTTGCTGGAAGAAAAGTATTTTGAAATAAGTTTGATTGTTTTGTCGGGGTCAACTTCACCGGTCACAACAGTAACCATATTTGCCGGATAATAATTGTTGTTGAAATAATTGACGACATCTTCGCGTGTAAGATTTGTTATGTTGTCTGTCGTCCCGCCAATCATGTCGGTAGAAGCCGATTTTATCCCGTAAAGATTTTTTAGCATTTTATTTACCGCAATATTTTCGGGATTTGAGGTAATCATGTTTATTTCGGAATTAACAATCCCTTTTTCTTTTTCTAATTTTTCCGTTGCAAAGAGCGGATTTTCAAGCATTGAGGCATGAAGTTTAATTTTATTTTCCAAATCATTTTCGTTCAAGAGGTTAGAACTTATGTAATAATTTGTTTCCGCAAACCCTGTTGACGCATTTGTTGAAGCCCCCATTTTATCAACCTGTTTGAAAAAATCCCCTTCTTCCAGACCTTTTGACCCGTTAAAAAGATTGTGTTCAATATAGTGGCTGATTCCGCGAATATTATCTTTTTCGTTCATAGAACCCGTGTTTACATAGGTTCGTAATACCGTTTCTCCTTCTTGCGGAACGATTACGACTCGCTGTCCGTTAGAAAGTTTATAACAATAAGCCTTTGTGTCATAAGGAAATTCTATTTCCTCTGTCTTTGTATATGCAACGGGAGTTTTGACGGCAAAATCGGGTTTGATGTCGCTCAACTGTTCAATTTGAGGATTTGTTTGAGTTTGCGACCCTTTGAATGCAGTTTTATTTTGCGCAAAATAATTATTTACACTATTAATTGAACTAATTCTAACCACTTATATATAAAAACATGAACACGCAAAAAATTGCTATTTGTATTATATGATTTTATATTTATTTATCGTGGGGGTTATGCACCCCAAAACCCCGCACTCCATTTCTTTCTCTTTGTTTTTGGGCGAGGCAAAGAAAAAGAAATGGAGGAAAGAAAGAGAAACTGCGCCATAACCGTTTAATCACCACTAAACTCAACTTAAGGCACGTAAACTCGCTATATTTTTATGTCATTGCGAGGACGAACGTTAGTGAGGACGTCGCAATCTCATTAATAATATCAGGACTTTACCGCTCAAACAGTACGCGCTTTTGTTGCTGTTTCGTTAAGTGGTGATTATAAGAAGTTTCTTGCGCTACGCGCACGAACAAAGAAAGCGGTCGAATAATTAATTTATAAAGTATAATTAATAAAAAAAATAACCTCTTGCGAGGTTATTTTTTTCTATAATTTATTAAAAATTATAATTTGGAAGCAACCATTCTTGTTGTTTCAGCCAAACGAGTTGAGTATCCCATTTCGTTGTCATACCAAGAAATGATTTTAACCATATTGTCGCCCATTACACGAGTCAACAATGCATCAACCGTTGAAGATTGAGATGAACCGATATAATCGGAAGATACTAACGGTTCTTCAGTGTAGCAAAGAACGTGTCCGTCAGCGCCTTCTTTCAAAGCTGCGTTAACTTCTTCAACAGTAACTTTCTTTTCTGTTTCAAATACAACGTCAACCAAAGATACGTCCGGAGTCGGAACTCTCATTGCAAAACCGTCCAATTTACCTTTCAATTCGGGGATAACAAGAGCAACAGCTTTTGCAGCACCTGTTTTGGTCGGAACAATGTTCAATGCGCCAGCACGAGCACGACGAGGATCTTTGTGACCTGCGTCCAAAATTCTTTGGTCACCTGTATAAGAGTGAACGGTAGTCATCAAACCTTTAACGATACCGAATTTTTCTTTGATAACTTTAGCTACGGGAGCTAAGCAGTTAGTTGTGCAAGATGCCATAGAAATTACGTTGTGTTTTGTTGTGTCGTATTCTTTATCGTTTACACCCAAAACGATTGTAATATCTTCGTTTGAAGCGGGAGCTGAAATAATAACTTTCTTAGCACCTGCATCAATGTGAGCATGAGCTTTTGTAGCATCAGTGAAGAAACCTGTTGATTCAACAACAACTTCAACACCCAAATCTTTCCAAGGAAGATTTGCAGGATCTTTTTCAGCGAAGAATTTGATTTTTTTACCGTTAACGATAATACCTTCTTCGTATGCTTCTACTGTACCGTCAAATTTACCCATTACAGAGTCATATTTGAAAATTCTTGCAGCGTCTTCGGGTTTCAAACCGGGGTCGTTGATAGCTACGTAATCAATTTCATCAAAGATACCTTCTCTGATTGCAGCTCTCAAAGTGTTTCTTCCAATTCTACCAAAACCATTGATAGCAACTTTTCTTTTTGTCATAAGTTTTTCCTTTCTTTTAAGCTCTAACATGATTTTTATATCATTAACAAAAATCTTAATCAAGTGGTTAGTGCCTTGTGAATTGTTAAGAAAAAGTTAATTATTTACAAGAATGTTTTCCTGTCCAACTTAATTTGTCGGGACAACGTAAATAATCAAGATTTTCATATTTTAAAACCCATCCTGTAAAGCATACGGAGCATCTTCCGGCTTTGTATGCCTCAAAAGAACTCCAGTATGGGTCATTCATCATGTCATCATCTCCGTATGGTATTAATTTTGTTTCCGTTACGGCAAACGGGAAACTGTTATTCTCTTTTGCCTCAGGAAGTGTTACATAAATTTGGAAACAGGATTTAAACGGTCTATAACTGCAATTAGGCGACTCAACATAAAAAGTTATAATTGTTCCATCTTTCAATCTTAAATTTGCATTTTCATCTCTTTCCACAACATCAAGATAATTGGAAAAAATGTCTGCTAATTTATCTCTGCCAACTGTGTTTGCTCTATCTCCAAGTCCCCAGCCTAAAGGTGAACCGTATTCTTCGGTAGCAGAGTAAAATGCATTACTTATTGTCGAATAGGACTTTTTTAAGTGCGTAACCATAGCCTTATCTCTGTGTCCGTTAATAAGAACAGGCATGGTAATTGCCGTAACGACTCCGATAATACCTAATGTGATTAGGACTTCCGCTAAGGTAAAACCTGATTTTTTCATAAAATTCTCCTTTCTATATTACAATCGTTAAATAATATTATATAATTATATAATATTATTATACAATATGATAATAAATTTTACAAGGGGTTATGAAAAATGTTACATGAAATTTTATGATTAAAAACAAACTTTCCGAGATAATGGGCAGACGCAGGTTGAATATGGCAGAAACCGCAAGGCTTGCGGGGTTGACACATGTAACGGTTTTTAGAATTTATCATAACAAAACAAAAACTGTTGAACTGGAGACGATAGACAAATTATGCAATGCATTAAATTGCCGAATACAGGACATATTTGAACATATACCCGATTGATTTACCATTTTTTAAAAATAAAGAATGCGGCGCATATTATGAACACAAATCCTACGAGGTAGTTCCAGCGAAATTCTTCTTTGAGATAGAGTACCGAAAATACGCTGAAAACAACGAGTGTTATTATTTCTTGAATAGTTTTGAGTTGGGCTGCGGAATATACTTCATGTCCGATACGATTTGCGGGGACTTGAAAGCAGTATTCAAAAAATGCAATTCCCCAGCTTATAATTATGACGAGCCAAAGTGCGGTTGATTTATGGCGCAAATGCCCGTACCACGCGAATGTCATAAATACGTTGGATATTGTAAGCATGATGATTGGTAAAATATTTTTTATCATAATTTTTATTATATAACAAAAACCGCTTGACTTTTAAAAATTTTCTTTATATACTTACACATGTGCCGACTTGGCTCAATGGTAGAGCAACGGTTTTGTAAACCGTAGGTTGTAGGTTCGATTCCTATAGTCGGCATTTTTGCCCTTGTGGCTCAGGGGTAGAGCACTCCCTTGGTAAGGGAGAGGCCACGAGTTCAAATCTCGTCAAGGGCAGATTTAAACTCTTGTGTTCCTCGCCCCTTGCGGGAGAGGGAAGAATTTCTTAACGAACTGTAAGTGAGTTTAGAAATTCGGGTGAGGGGTCAAACTTCACCGATTTGGAAAAAATTTCGCAAGTTAATTTGACAATTCAATATGAATAAGGGTAGGTGCCCGAGTAACACGGTAGACGATTCGGAAGAAAATTGATTAAGTATCAATTTTTGACGACAGTGCGGTGAGTCAGCCGTACCGCCACTCGGAGCAATACACGGTAAAGTAAAACGATAATTGACAATTTAATACAGGTACGTAAGGGTAGGTGCCCGAGTGGCTAAAGGGAGCAGACTGTAAATCTGCCGTCGCGAGACTACGGTGGTTCGAATCCACCCTTGCCCATACTAAAAAAGACTCACATTTGTGAGTCTTTTTTAGTATCAGAAAATCGTGGAAATTTTCAGAACCACCACAAGGCAAAGCCTTGTTTGGTTCGAGCGCGAGTGAGCCAAGTGCGGAGGCTTGATTGTGAAATAATTGAAAATTATGCAGCAATCAACCGCAGACACGTTAAAGGCGAACGAGCAAGACAATCCACCCTTGCCCAATAAAAATCCGTAGAGTGCAATTTTTGCACCATTTAAATTTGTAGCTATATTATTTTGGATGCGTATAAACGCACCCTACAAACTATAAACTTTTTTAATTATCAAAAATATATTTATGCTATACTAATTCTATGGAAAAATTCGGGTTTGTTGAGAAAATAAGATATTCCGAAATGGATTATGATTTGGTTTTAAAACCTTCTGCGCTTTTGCAGTTTTTGCAGGATACGGCAAGTGTTAATGCGGAAAATCTCGGTTTCGGATATTCGTTTGTAAGAGAACACGGGCTTGCGTGGTATCTGTTAAAGTACAGAATGGAATTTGATGAATATCCGAAAGATTTGCAGGAAATTAAAATCAATACGATTCCGCGCGGGTATAACAAAATTTTTGCGTTTCGTGATTTTGAAATTTTTTCGGGCGATAAAATGATTGGACGTGTTGCAAGCACCTGGGCCTTGGTCGGGTTTCAAAACGACAAAGGTATGGCTAATGCTTCTGAGGTTTTGGCGGGCAAACCGAATATGAATCAGTTTGAAAAACTTCCCGATGATTTGACTTACGGCAAAATTCGTCTGCCCGAAAGTTTTGATATAGAAAAAACTTTTGAAATTCGTTTTGAAGATTTGGACGTAAATTGTCATGCAAATAATGTTAATTATATCGTTTGGGCATTTGAACCGCTTGGTTTTGAGTTCAGAAAGACGAAAATTTTAAAAGCTCTTGATATAGTTTTTAAGAAAGAAATAACTTACGGAAACAGTGTTTTGTCTCAGGTGAAAATTGAGGGTAATAATACGGTTCACGTTTTGAAAAATGCACAAACCGATGAAGATTTGTGCATGATTTCTGCCGAATGGACTGATAAGAAGTAAAAATTTGACCCCTCACCCTGTTTTTTGACTTTCGCGTTTGGCTCAAGTCGAAAACAGACCTCTCCCGCAAGGGGAGAGGTAATTTTTATTCTTCTAAAAATTCTTTAATCGGGTCTTTTTCAACGGGTGGCAGAGGTTGTGCATTTGCGCCGAGCGTTCCGACCTCATGCATTTTGGCTTCGGTTTTGTTTGTTACCGAGCCTTGTCCGCCTTCCGCGCCGCCCTGTTCCCCGAACGGTTTTTCTTTTCTGTTTGTTTGATGAATTAGCTCGGCAGCCGTACCGACCATGCCGCCTAACATTCCACCTACAACTCCCGTTGCAAGATTTGAGGCTGCTGCTGTTACGGTTGATGTTGCTGTTGCAGCAGCGCCTCCGGCAATAGTAGTTGCTGATGCCGATGCAGTGGCTTTGGCTTTCCCGATACCGCCCAATAAACCTCCTCCAAGCAAACCTGATGTTGCGGATATAATTATTTTGCCTATATTAAATTTGCTTTCTATGGATAAACCAAGTCCTTTCATTAGTGTTTTTGTCTCTTTTTCGTCAAGAAATTTTGTACCGCCGTTATCTCTGATTTTTTTGTTCAATGCGTTTTGAATATTTTTTAATTCGGATGCGGTAATTTCTCCGTTTTCGGCTTTTTCTCTCTCCTGTTTTGACAATTTTGTGTAGCTTACTTCATAATCAGCACCCGCAAATTGGCTTGCGGCATACAAATCGTTGATTGTTAATCCTGACTCTTTCATTAGTTTGTCGGCTTTTTTATCTGACAAATCATCAAATCCGTATACTGTTTCATAAGCTGTTCTTTCAACATTGTTTCTTCGAACAAGTGCGTTTGCAAGTTCGTTGTCCAAATACTTTAATGCAGCTTTCATTTCTTGCTT
Organism: uncultured bacterium; assembly: GCA_902795965.1. Classification (GTDB taxonomy): domain Bacteria; phylum Cyanobacteriota; class Vampirovibrionia; order Gastranaerophilales; family Gastranaerophilaceae; genus Stercorousia. The sequence goes on along the minus strand of CADBNI010000066.1, from coordinate 27,683 downwards.
GGAGATTTGCCCGTTTTGTAAAGCCTGTGTAAGTTCTTCCTTTACGGCTTTTTTCAAATCTTTTGCGTTTTCGGCACCGAATTTATCATTTATCGTTGCCGCAATTTGCGGTGTCAAACCGTTTACTTTAGTGTCATGTCCCATGTGTAGTCCTCCTTTTTTATACTCTGCGCACATTTATATAAAAACATTTGATACTTCAAAATTGCTCAAAAATTCAATGTACTAATTCTAATTTTAAGAAAATACTGAATTAGTACGACATTTTAGGTTTACAAAAATTAATATATTATAATTGTTAATTAGAAAAAATTTAAAAATTTGAATTAGTACATCTTATGAACATAAAAAAAGAATTAGGCGAAAAAATAAAAAGGTACAGAAAAAAGTGTGGTTTTACTCAAGAAAAATTGTCGGAAATGATTGATATTTCGTCAAGGAATTTGAGTAATATTGAATTGGGTTTGAGCTATCCTAAACCGGAAACTTTGGAAAAAATTTTGCAAACACTGGATATGTCTACACAGGATTTGTTTGAAAATGAACATTTAAAATCGGATTCCGAACTTATAGAAGATATTAATGACTATATAGATTGTGCCGCCAAAAGGCGTGATGTTCTGGAACGGGTTTATAGAATTTTACGCGCGTTGTGTAAAGATGTTTAGTTATTTTTCAACGTTATTTATTCTGAAATTTTCGTTGAATTTTATTTTGATTTTTTTGCCGGGTTTTGCTTTGTAGTTAATACCTTTGATTGCGGCTCCGCCTAAATGTGCAAACCCGTCAGACGTAGCCGGTACAAGCATAAAACCTACAATGGTAATGCTTTCAACAAACATTACCACACCGCCCGTACACCATACAACGATGGCAAAAGGTGTTCCGATTATTCCCTTTATTACATTGGGCGCAAAATGTCCTATGAGTTTTTTGTTGACTTTGTGTTGCAGGGTATAAGTCTGCCCGTCAGGGAAAGTAACTCTTTCCAATGCGATTTTTGCTTTTGCTCTGCGATAAAATATTTTATTCTTTTTAAGGTGAACAACTTGACCATGAAAAACTGAGCCTGCGGGTATCAAATTTCCGTCAGCATCTTTCAAGTCCTCATTTAATTTGAATTCCACAATTTGACCGATTGAAGAATTTTTAAGATTTATGTCGGTTGTATATGACATTGAAACTTTACGCGGCAAATTATCACTAATTGCCAAAGCAGGCAGCAACGAAATATTCATGATTAACAGTGTCAGTATAATTGCAAGAAATTTTTTTAGCATTTTTCTTATCTCCTTAATGTAATTATAATATATAAAATTTTTTATTATACTTTTGTCTAAATATTTTTTATCAGCTTTTTTTGTTTGTGATAAGATTAATTTTGTAAGGTAAAACTTATATGAATATGATTAAGGATAGAATCAATAAAATAGGGATTCCAAGGGCTATATCATATTATAATAATTACCCTTTTTACTTCGGATTTTTCAAAAAATTAGGGGTTGATATTGTTCTGTCCGATAAAACCACATCGGATATTATTAATAAAGGTTCTCACTATGTGGTTTCAGATACCTGCCTGCCCGTAAAAGTTTTTGTCGGGCATGTGATTAATTTGCTTGAAAAAGGTTGTGATACAATTTTCGTTCCCTCTATTCAGTCAACGGGTTATAAAATAAATAATTGCAGTAAGGTAAGAGGCTTGCCCGAAATTATAAGAAACGTTATTGACAAACCTTTCAAAATGATTGAACCCACGCTTGATAAAACAGAAAATATCGGATTGAGAGATTTTTGTTTTGATACCGCGAGTCAGTTGAATATCAATGATATATCTCTTGTTGAAGATGCAATGAAAGAGGGTTGGAGAGTTTACGACAATTTTATTATGATGGCAAAATCGGGTTTGTCTTATGAAAAAGCCTTGCATAATGCAATAAATGACAAATTTGAGATTAAACAGATAGAGCTTGTAAAACCGTTGTCGGTTGTTATTATGGCGCATGGTTATAACCTTTTTGACGAGAGAATTTCACTTTATTTAATCAAAAAACTTGAAAAAATGAATGTAAAAGTTTATACCTCGTTGAATGTCTCCGTTGAAGATGCAAGAAATTCCATAAATGCGCTCGGAGAGGTTCAGTATTGGGCTAATGAACTTGATTTGACGGGAACTGCCGCTTATTATCTTTTGAATAAAAAAGTTGACGGTATTATTGCAATGTCAGCATTCGGCTGCGGACCTGATTCTTTGATGGCGGAAGAAATAGCGTTTCATGCCAAAAAAGATGGCATGCCCATGCTTCATCTTAATATTGACGAACATACGGGAGAGGCAGGGTTTGTAACGAGATTGGAGGCGTTTATTGATATGCTTTCAAGAAAAAAACGCAAACTTGGCGGAAAAAGAAATATTGTCAAACCCGTTGAATACAAATCAAAAGAAACGGAAAAGGAAGCTATTTTCACAAAATGAGATACCTCGGAGCAATACATATCCATACAAAATATTCTGACGGTTCGGGTGATATAAATGAGGTTGTTCGTGCCGCTAAATTAGAAGGGTTGGATTGGATTATTGTAACCGACCATAATTGTATGGAAGTAAAAGAGGGATTTTATGACGGGATTTGCGTGATTACGGGTGAAGAAATTTCTCCTGCCGAGGCAAATCATTATGTCGCCTTGGGTATAAAAGAGGTTATCGAACCTGACAATCCTAATTTGTATGTTCAAAAGGTCAGAGAACTGGGAGGGTTTGGGTTTGCGGCTCACCCTGATGAAGCTGAAACAAGAAAAAACGGATTTCGTCCGCTTCGCTGGCTTGATAAAAATCTTATTCCCGACGGGGTGGAAATATGGAATCATCTTTCTCAGTGGGCAGATTATTTGGACGATACAAATATTTTTTCGTTGGCTTATGCGTATTTGTTTAAAAATCGTTTAATCAAGAAACCGTACGCAAAAACTCTTGAATGGTGGGATAAATTAAACAATGAAACGGATAAAATCGTGCCTGCGATTGCGGGAAGTGATGCGCATGCCCTGAAAAGGAAGAAATTTGGCATTCCCCTTACGATTTTTCCTTACAAAACAGTTTTTAAATCGCTTTGTAACGTGATTGAGCTTGATGAAAATTTGTCTGAGGATTTTGAAATTGCAAAATCGCAGATTTTAATTGCTTTGAAGTGCGGAAAAAATTTAATTCTTAACAGAAACAACGGTAAGAAAATCCCCGAAATCAAAGTTGCAGATAAAGAATTATGCGTTGATGCGGGCAAAAAGGCGGAAATTAAAATTATTTTTAACGGGAAAGAAACTTTTAAAACAGTTGGTAAAAAATGTAAATTTTTGCTTGAAAAATCGGGTAAATACAGGGTTGAAATTTTGGTGAACGGCAGAGGATTTGCATACTCAAATCCGATAGAGGTGCAATATGAGCAATAACCAATATTCACAGAGAGATAATTCAATACGCACAAAAGACCGTATTATAGCTTGGCCGCGTATGGGCAATATCGACCTGTCAATGAAAGCACTTGTTATGGGTTTAGATGCAAAATTTATTTTACCGCCCAAAAATACCAATGAAGCACTTGAGATTGGAGTAAAAAACAGTATTGAAGATATCTGTCTGCCTTACAAACTTAATCTTGCTAACTATATTATGGCACTTGAAAAAGGCGCAAATACTCTTATGATGTTTCAGGCTCCGGGGTCTTGCAGATTCGGAAATTATACAAAAATGGCGCAAAAAACCTTAAATAAATTAGGTTACAAATACGATATGTGTGTGTTTGATATGTACCAAAGCAAGATGAAACAAACGCTTGAGGCTTTCTGGCATGTAACAAGATGTTTGAATCCTTATAAGTATTACAAAGGTTTCAGTACGGGATTTAATAAAGCATTTGCGATTGATACGGCGGAAAGATTATTGTTTTATATTCGTCCGAGAGAAATTCACAAAGGTGAAGCCGAGAAATGCTACAAAAAATGGTACAAAATTATTGATGAAACAACAAGCGTAAGAGAATGTAAAAAGTTGAAAAAACGCGTTATTGAGGATTTTAATAAAATTCAAATTGATAAAGACAGAATTGTTCCTAAAGTATTTTTGTTAGGTGAATTTTTTGTACTTTTGGATCCGTACACAAATCAGGAAATTGAAAAAACTTTGGGCGATTTGGGAATAGAGGTTCAGCGTCAGATATTTTTCTCGGATTGGCTGGAACATGTTTTGAAACCCTCGTTGTTTTATAAGAAAGAATCACACCGCGAACGTGCGGTAAGGTACGCGGAAAAATACATGAAACGCGCAATAGGGGGAGAATGTATTGAAACGGTCGGAGATACGGTTTATGCGGCAAGACATGGAATTGACGGAATTGTCCATATTATGCCCTTTTCCTGTATGCCCGAAATCGTTTCTCAAAATATTTTATCAAAAGTTAGCAAAGAAGAAGATATTCCTGTATTAACGCTCGTTCTTGACGAACAAACGGGAAAAGCGGGTAATATCACAAGAATTGAGGCTTTTGCGGATTTAATAAGAAGAAGAAAAATAAAAAGGAGTAAAAAATGCAATCAAGAAATCAAATGACCCTTGAACGTGTCAAGTATTACAAACACTTGTTTGGCGGTGCTTTGGAATGTATTCAAAGCCGTCTTTCAAAACACCCGAAACCGTTGTGTTTTTCGTTAATGGTTACGAGCGCATGCAACTGTGACTGTGATTTTTGTTTTTGGAAATCTAAAAAAGGTACTGACGATATGCCGACCGAAGAAATTGTCAGACTGTTGACGGAAGCAGGTCAAATGGGTTACCTGGACAGTATTCTTTGGGGCGGTGAACCCTTGTTAAGACAAGATTTTACGGAAATTTGCAAGGCTTCGCATGATGCGGGAATGTACACAAAAATCGCTACAAACGGTTGGTTTTTGGAAACTAACCCCGGATTTGCTCAATATACCGACTTGATGTTTGTTTCTCTTGATGCAATCGGTGAAGCGCACGACAGTATTCGTCATTTACCCGGAATTTGCGACAGAGTTATGAGCGGGATTGAATATCACAAAATTCATTCTCCCAAAATGAGAATTTACGTATGCTGTACTGTTTCAACTCAAACAAATTTTGAACAGATTAAAGAAGTTGCGCAATATTGTAAAGATGCCGATATTTTGTTATATTTTACGGTTAATAAAGCTGCATCAAGACCCGAAGAAGCAGAAAATGTCGTCAATACGGAACTTGAAAACGAACAATTATCGGAAATGTTTATCAAAATAAAAGAGCTTAAAAAACAAGGATATCCTATCAGAAATTCATACTACTTTATGGATTATATTATTGCCAAGAAGGATTACTACGAATGTCATTGGCCGAGAATTGCGACCGTTATATACTCAAACGGTGATATGCTGAGATGCTATGACAGAAAGCCCTTTATCAGCGTAAAAAACAGACCTTTGAAAGATGTTATTAAAGACCCGTTATTTATTGAAACCGTTAATAAATGTAAAGATTGCAAATTGGCATGCGTAGGTAACTATGCGCTTGATGCTTCGGGACTTTGGAAACTTGAATGGCCCGCAATAAAATCTTTAATGGAAATTGCTATTACATAAAGTTTGTGTTTCAATAACTTCAGAGAGATATAGGTAAGGGAATATGTATAAAAAAATTATAACTTTTTTAATGATTACATCTTTGTTGTTTGTACATGTGCCGGCTTTGGCATCTGTTATGACATCCGATACGGCAAAAGCGGATCCGTTTGATAATAATTATCAGGAAAGTGTTTCCGATAAAAAGGCTTCAGGCTTGAGCAGGATAGAAGATATGTTTAATACCAAAGATGCTCAAAGTTCGGGAAATGTTTTACGTCAAGCAGGATACGACTTGTTTGGATTTTCGGGTGCAACGGGTGCAACCGGCGGAAAATTTGACGGAAATTACAAATTAAGTATCGGTGAAAAAGTTAACGTATACCTTTACGGAGCTGCCGCTGACGTTATGGCAATGTCGGGTTCAACCCTTTTAAATCCGAGAACTCGTACCGAAGTAGATTCAAAAGGTAATATTTTTGTTCAAGGGATAGGACTTGTTCAGGCAGAAAACCGTACAGTAAGCGAAGTTGAAGCCTCAATCGCAAGAATGGCTTCGGGTAAATACAGAAACTTGCAGGTAAAATTGACGGTTGCATCAGGTCAGGAATTTTCCGTATTTGTATACGGGCATGTTGCTCACCCCGGTAAAGTTATTGTCGGAAACAATTCCTCCGTATTTGATGCTTTGAATGCTGCAGGCGGTGTTAAAAAGACAGGTACTTTGAGAAACATCAAATATGTATCTTACGGCAAAACAAAATATGTAGATCTTTACAAAATGATATTTACGGGTAATGACGACAATATTATCGTAAGACCTAACGACAAAATCTTTGTAGGTGAAATCGGTAAGGTTATCGCGCTCAAAAACGGAGTTGCAACACCCGCTATTTACGAAGTAAAAGACGGCGAAACTCTCCAGTATATAGCAAAAAATTATGCGGGAGGACTGTTGCCTCTTACTCAAACAAATGAGGTTACTCTTTCAAGAATTGATTCAAAACTCAAACAACGCAGTGCTGTCAATATCTCTTGGGACGAGGCGCAAAAGACTCAATTCCAAAGCGGTGATGCGATTGAGTTTAGAAAATTGTACAACGATACGGAAAATGTCGTTGTATTGCAGGGTAACATAAAACATCCCGCAACATATGCCTATAAAGAAGGTATGCGCCTTTCGGATATCCTCAAAAGCGAAGATGAACTTTTGGAAGAAACGTTTATTACTCAAGCGGTAATAAGAAGGGTTTCGGGTAAAGATAATACGGTAGAAAATATTCCCGTATTTTTGAAAGAATTTTTCTCCGGAATGAACGATCCCGTATTAAAACCGAAAGATGTTATCAGTATTTATAAAAATACAAATTCAAAATTCGTAGATATTTACGGTTGTATAGACAGTCCGCGCCATTTGACTTATTCGAGCGGAATGACTTTGAAAGATGCAATTACCAACATCAAATTTATTGAATCCGATGTTACCGGATTGGAACTTGAAAGTAACAATACCCAAGGAGTAGAAAAACCCGTTGCTTTACAGGGTACTGTTGAAGAAAACGATCCTCAGCTCTTGGGTAATACAACAAATTCCAACAGTTTAATTCCGACCGAAAATATAGCCGTGGAAATTACAAGTGCTTCGGGTGATACTTCAATGTATTATCTTTATGACATAATGATTAATTCGGACAGAATTAAAACAATAAAACTTGCTCCTGATGACAAGGTATTTTTCAGACCTTTGAGAAGCAACGAAATTATGAAAAAAGTAAAAGTTTCGGGTTTTGTAAACACTCCCGGTGTATTTACTTTTGTTGAAGGTAAAAAACTTGTTGATATGATTGAAATGGCGGGCGGTTTATCTAAAGATGCCGATATGCGCGGTGTTGTTTTCTTGAGAAATAACATCAGAGGAAATCAAATTAATCTTGCAATAAAAAACAACAAAAGAGATGTAAAACTTCTTGAAGGCAGACTTGCAAGCGGTTATAAACAGGCAAGCAGCGATCAGCAAACCAAATTGGCAATGATTAAAACATTGCAGGACGGTGAAAGCGAAATTAAAGATAATTATAACGGTCAAATTTCTTTGAATATTTCAAGCAACGACTTGGATAAATTGAGAAAAAGTCATTATAATATTGAGGTTCAGGACGGAGATGATATTTACGTTCCTCGTATTCCTAACCACGTAAGTGTTATCGGTGAGGTTTATAATGAACAGTCATTTATATACAAAGACGGTGCAAAAGCAAAATATTACATAAAAGAAGTAGGAGGCTATACTCCGAATGCCAACAAATTCAGAATTTATAAAGTTGGTGTAAACGGCAGTGCCGAAAAAATTCGTATGAAAAGTGCAATAAAACCCGGTGATACGATTGTTGTACCGCGCAGAATCGCGGGTAATGATTGGATTACCCCGATTTGCCAAACGTTGCAGTCCATGGCATCTATTGTCGTAATGGCATTTGCAGTCACCAGATGGAAATAAAATATGCATATGTTATCAAAATCAGTTCTGTTAATGTTTTTATTTGATTTCATAATCCTTTCGATAACCTCAATATATACGGGTTATCATTTGGGTTTGTCGTATGCGGGAGCGATGCTTACGGCAGGTTTGATTGTTACTGCGGGAATTATTACGATGTTTCTCAAGGGGCATTATAAAATTCGCGAATTTAACATTACAAAGAAGAATGCCTATCTGCTTTTTGAAGGGGTGATATTTGCTCATGTACCCGCGGCACTTTTGCTCTTGATACTTGCTAATTGGATTTTTACGCTTTGGTTTTTGGTAAAAAATATTTTAATTGTTTATATTTTTATGTATCTTTATCGGGCAATGTTCCATTATTATCTTTTTTATATCAAAAAGCCTAAAAATGTCTTAATTGTCGGTACAAACAAGAATGCAAAACTTATTGCGGAAGAAATTATTAATAAAAAAGCTCTAAAGATGAATGTTGCAGGATTTTGGGAAGATAATCAGCCCGAAGACGAAATGAATTTTGATACCGATTTGAAAGTTTTCAGACATTCTCAAGATTTGAAAGATATTATAAAAACCGAAAAAATCGACATTGTAATTGTTGCGGTTACACGCAGAATGGAAGATACCCTCTTATCAAAAATGGTTTTTGGTATTCCAAATCGCATAAAAGTTTATAAAATGCCCGATTTTTACGAAATGGTTACCGGTAAATATTTTGTGGACAGAATGTCGATAAATTGGCTTTTTTATACATATATGAACAAGCGTTCTTATGTATATAAATTTTGTAAAAGAGCTTACGATATAATTGCCGCATCAATAATTTTAACGGTTACGTTCCCGATACTTTTGTATATCGCAATCAGAGTAAAATTGACGGACGGCGGTAATCCTGTTTACACTCAAATGAGAATAGGCAGGGGCGGAAAACATTTTAAAATGTACAAATTGCGTACAATGTATATGAATGATTACGTTCCGAAAGAAGGTAAAGTCGCTGATACGGGCGATCAGGACAAAGACGACAGAGTAATTCCCTTTTGCAAGTTTGTAAGACGTGCAAGATTTGATGAAATTCCTCAGATGATAAATATTTTAAAAGGCGAAATGTCTATTGTCGGGCCTCGTACGGAATGGGAAGATTTGGTAAAGATTTATTCCAAAGAAATTCCTTATTATACCTGCCGTCAATGGGTAAAAACAGGTTGGACGGGCTGGGCTCAAATTAATCAGGGACATTGTGTTTTGAATGACGATATTGCTGAAAAACTTCAATACGATCTGTATTATCTCAAACACAGAAATGTTTTGTGGGAAATCGGAATACTGATAAAAGCCGTATTTTTAGCTCTCGGAGGCAGGCATGGGTAGACAGGCGGTTATACTTGCGGGTGGTTTCGGTACAAGACTTTCTCACGTTGTTTCTGATGTGCCTAAGCCTATGGCTCCGATTAAAAACATTCCGTTTTTGGATTATATAGTCAAAACTTTAAAGTCTCAAAACTTTGAAAAATTCGTTTTTCTCACCGGTTACAAATCCGAATGTATTGAAAATTATTTTAAAGATTTACAAAACGTCTGTTTTATAAAAGAGGAAACCGCTCTCGGTACGGGCGGAGCGATTTTGAACGCTTACGGTAAACTTGATGATGAGTTTTTTGTCATCAACGGTGATACCTTCTTTGATATTGATTATTCGCTGTTGGAAGATTTTGGAAAACCATGTTCAATAGCTTTAAGATATACAGATAACGCGGAAAGATACGGGTTTGTTGATATTGATGATGATTTTAAAGTGAAATCTTTTATCGAAAAAGGTAATTTGCCAAAAGACAGAATTGACGGGTTTATTAACGGTGGTATTTATTTTATAAAAAAATCAGTTCTTGCAAAATATGCCCAAAATTTTGACGGGCAATTTGTCTCGCTTGAAACCGAAATTTTCCCGAAACTTCTTGCTGACGGTCAATTATACGGTTTGCCTTTAGGCGGGTGTTTTATTGATATCGGTATTCCCGAAGATTATTACAAAGCTCAGGATTTAATTCCGAATTGGATTTCAAAAACTCAAAAACCCGCTCTGTTTGTCGATAAAGACGGAACTTTGATTGTAAACACCGAATATCCGCATGGAAAAGATTTTCAAATTATCGAAAATACAATTAGTACAGTCGAGCAATATGCAAAGAAAGATTTTTATATTGTAATGGTTACAAATCAGGCGGGAATTGCCAAAGGAAAGTTTGATTTTCAGGGCATGCAGGAAGGTTTTGACGGAATAAAAGAATTTTATTTGTCTAAAGGAATAAATTTTGATGATATTGAATTTTGCCCGTATCACAAAGACGGTGTCATAAAAGAGTATTCTTACGATACAATTTTAAGGAAACCTAATCCCGGAATGATTTTGAAGGCATGTGAAAAACTTAAAATCGACTTAAAAAATTCAATAATGCTCGGTGATAACCCAAAAATCGACAATATAAAATTACCGTATTTAAAATGTAGAATTATAGAGGAATAAAAATGGATATTAAAAATTATATTCAAGCGTCAATAGATACAAAAACCAAAATTTTAAATGATGAAAAGATATTATCGACAATTCAAAAAATAGCTGATGAAATTGTTAATGCTTACAAAAAAGGTAAAAAAGTTTTGACTGCGGGAAACGGCGGTTCGGCGGGTGATGCTCAGCATATTGCGGGTGAACTTGTTTCAAAATTCTTTTTTGACAGACCCGGTTTGAGTGCGTTTTCTCTTGCAACTGATACATCAATTCTGACTGCAATAGGAAACGACTACGGTTATGAAAAATCTTTTTCAAGACAGGTTCAGGCTAACGGGAATGAAGGTGATATTTTTATCGGAATATCGACTTCAGGAAATTCCAAAAATATTGTTTTAGCACTTGAAGAAGCAAAGAAAAAAGGGATTGTAGCCGTAGGGCTTGTTGGCGAAAAAGAATGTGCCATGGATAATTTATGTGATTATATAATTCATGTTCCGTCATCTTCCACTCCGACAATTCAGGAGTCGCACATTATGATAGGGCATATTATTTGTGCTATTGTGGAAGAAGCTGTGTTTGGAGGGCAAAAATAATGATAATAAGAGCAAAAGCACCGTTGAGAATTGGTTTGGCAGGCGGAGGAACTGATGTTTCACCGTATTGTGACGAATTTGGAGGCTGCATATTGAATGCCTGCATAAATATGTATGCTTACGCAACAATAGAACCCCGAAATGACGGCAAAATCGAATTTCACTGCGCCGACAGAGGCGAAAACGGAGTTTTTGATTCAAAAGAATTTCTTGAAATTGACGGAAAATTTGATTTGTTGAAAGGTGTTTATAACAGACTTGTTAAAGATTTTATCAAAAAACCTTTAAGTTTCAAACTTACAACTTACGTTGATGCGCCCGCAGGTTCGGGTTTAGGCTCAAGCTCCACTCTTGTCGTTGCGATTGTTAAGGCTTTTCAGGAATGGTTAAATCTTCCTTTGGGCGAATATGATTTGGCAAAATTGGCTTGGAGCATTGAAAGAGAAGATTTGAAAATGGCGGGCGGACGTCAGGATCAGTATGCTGCTGCTTTCGGCGGGTTTAATTTTATGGAATTTAACGGGGAAAAAGTGCTTGTAAATCCCCTTCGCATTAAAAAAGAATATATTAATGAACTTGAATTTAATGTCTTGCTTTACTATACGGGAACAAGCCGTTTGTCTGCAAAGATTATTGAAAGTCAGGCGCAGAATGCGAAGAATAAAAATGAAAAAGCGATTGATGCCATGCATAAGCTGAAAAAACAGTCTTATGACATGAAGGAGGCTCTTTTGACGGGTCAAATGTATAAAATGGGTGAACTTTTAAATGACGGTTGGGAAAACAAAAAGAAGATGTCATCTGCGATATCAAATCCCGTTATTGACAATATTTATGAAACCGCAATAAAAGCGGGAGCTACGGGCGGAAAAATATCAGGCGCGGGCGGAGGCGGATTTTTTATGTTCTATTGCCCCGATAACAGCCGATACAAAGTTGTGGAAGAATTGCTGAAACTTGGCGGTGAGTTCAGACGTTTCAGATTTACAAATCTCGGTGCCGAAAGCTGGACAGTTAACAATTAATTATTTTTGTGTTATATTCTAATGTGGAATTAAGATAAATAAGGGTAGAGTATCTCAAAAGAAATATTACGTATGTAATATTTCACGTTTGTGTTGGAATAATTTTAAACATTTTGGAGCAATTAATGAATAGCAGGCGAGTTATGATTGACTTTCGTCATATAGATAAGAAAAACGGCTTTTCCAGTTATTTGATTATGATACTGAGAGCTTTGAATTCTTCGGATAAAGGATTTTTACTGCTTGTTAACGAGAATAATTTTGATTTCGGAAAATATTTACAACATAATAAGAATATAAAATTTGTCAAAGCCAAATCAAAACCCTTTTCATTTTATCAAAATATAGAAATTCCGTTTTTAATCAAAAAATATAGAGCTGATGTTTTTCATTCGATAAATTTTGACGTGCCTTTGTTTATGTTTTTAGCACCAAAATGTAAGTTAATTTCTACAATTCATGATTTGATACCGATAAAATATAAAAATATTCATAAAAGAAGTTTTATAAAAAATATTTATTTTGAAATAATGTACAGAATGTGTGCGTTATTATCTTCAAAAATTCTTACCGTTTCAAATTTTTCACGCACTGAAATAATCAATACGTTGAAAGTTCCTGCAAAAAGGATTACAAAGATTTATAATTCGTATTCGTTACATCATAGCGAAAATTATTCAAAATGCTTAACAAATTCTTGTTATAACCTGCTTTTTGTCGGTACGAATTTTGAACACAAAAATATTTATACCGTTATAAAGGCGGTTGTTATGTTAAAGAAGAAAAATATTAATGTCAGATTTAATATTGTAGGCGGGGAAACAAAATATACGTTATTTTTGAAAAGAGAAATTGCGCGATATAATCTTGAAGATTGCGTTTTTATATTTGGAAAGGTTAATGATACTTTGTTAACTGCTTTGTATGAACAAGCTGACTGTTTCGTCTTTCCATCATTAGCAGAAGGCTTTGGGATTCCTATATTAGAGGCTATGTATTTCGGATTGCCGTTAATCACGTCAAACAAAACCATTATGCCCGAAATCGTAGCAGATGCGGGTATTATGATTGACCCTACTCCGGAAAATTATGCGGAAAAGATTGAATATTTGATTAAAAATCCGAGAATCGCAAAAAATTTGATTCATAGAGGTAACGCAAGAGTTAAGAATTTTTCCGAAGAAAAATTTAATAAGAAGATGTTAAGAGTGTATCAGGAAGTGTAATTTGAAATTAGATTTTAAGTATCTTTTTATAATTCTATTTTTTGTTATGCTTTTCCCTTCAATGAGATTGCCTGTGTTTGGAACTTCGTTTATGGTATTTTTTGTGGTTTTAATTCCGATAATAGCTTTATTTGCCTGTTTGTATCCGAATATTTTGGCAACAAAATTTAAACTGCTTTATAAATTTACACCTTTAAAATATCTTATATATTTTCTTTTGTGGTTGGTTTTGGACGGCTTGTTGCTTGTTGTAAGAGGGTATTACAATCCTTTGTATTATATTTCAAAGATGTTTTTAACCTGTTTTTGTCTGTTTTTATTACCGTATATTTTGCCTTCGATTGTTTTTCCGAAGAATTTTAATCTTCGTCAAATAATCAGGGGATTTTTTGTCGTATTGTTTATTTTTATGAGTTTGGGAATTCTTTTTTATGTCGGTTATAAATTTAATGTTAATTTAATTAAAAATATACATACATTCTTTTGTAATGAGGTAATTCTTAATCAGAAATTGTTGTTTGTTAATAACAAAACAGTTCGTGCAACAAGTGTATTTCTTGAGCCGGGTTGGTATGCGGAATTTTTATTTTTGTCATTACCTTTTGTTTACGGGTTTACATTTTCAAAGTATAAAGTGTTTGAAAATTTTTATGTAAATAAATTTTTTAAATATACAATGCTTCCGCTTGTGTTTGTCAGTCTTGTGCTGACAAAATCTCCGATTTGGTTGATATTTGCAATTATTTTGACATTTTTATACTGTTTTTGGAAAAGTATATATGAATTTTGCCATCATCCGATAAAACTTTTTGTTACTGTTGTTATAATCGTATTAATTTGCGTATTAATATTTACAAATCAAAATACGCTTTATGATTTGATTTATGAAAATGAGTTGTTAAAAGATGTTTTGGGCAGAATAATCAGATTTTTTGAAACTTTTAAAGATTTTAACAGATTTGTAATTTTTGAAAATTCTCTTGCCAGTCGCGTTATTTCATATATTGCCGAATTTAAACTGTTTTTGGCACATCCTGTTTGCGGTGTCGGGTGGGTTAATTCTCAAAATCATATTTATGATTATTTAATATCATTGAAGATACCTTTTTCTGAAGAAATAATTTTGAATATTCATAAATATACAACTACCGGCAAAATGTCGTTAAATGGAAGCATATTATTTTTATTGCTTTGTGAATCGGGTATTTTCGGGGCGATATTGTTTTATTTGTTTCTTTCAAAAACGGTTGAATATTCAATGAAGGCTTGCAAGTATTACAGTGGTGCGGAACATCTTTTTATAAAAGGTTTTGCAATTTCTTGCATTTCATTGATGTGTGTAAGTTTTTATACGGGAGTTTTGTTCACAAATTATTTGGAGTGGTTTATGCTTGGTGTAATAAATCCTTTTATACTCAATGTAATTGATATAACGTTAAAGTATCAAAGAACTGATTAAATTTAAGAGCTTGTTTCGTCTTTCGTTGTAATAAGATTGAACTTTTATTTTTATATCGTTTGAATAGGAATTGTATTTTTGTTCGTCAAACAATACGGTTTCAATATTTTTAACCGTTTTGTCGATATTATTTATATCAATGTATGCGGGAATATCAATAAATTTCAGCCCTGAAAGAGATTTTTCGGTTGCAAAAATCGGCATATTATATTGCAACGCTTCCAATATCTTTATTTTTATTCCGCTTCCAAAATTTATCGGACAAATAAATCCGCCTGTTGTTTTATAGAGTTCTTCCAATTTTTCGTTTGAAACAAATCCTAAAAATTCAATATTATTTTTTAGCCATTTTTTCGGAATGTCATTTTTATTTGTTCCTGTAATAAGAATTTTTATATCGGGAATTTTTTCGGCTAATTCTTCGCAAATATATCTTACGGCATCACGATTGGGCGGGAATGAAATTGAACCGGCAAACAACAGTGATTGTGAATATATACGGTTTTCAACAAACTTTGGTGTAATATTATGCGGACATAGCAGTGTTTTTTCAGGTTGTAATTTTGAAATAGTCTTGTAATCGGAGGTGGAGATACAAATAATTTTATCAACAATTTTAAACAAATCTTTTTCCGCAAATTTCATTTTCAAATACTGTAAATAGTAGCAAAAACTTACAAAACCTTTGTGTAATTTTGCTAAATCAAGTGCTAAATCTGTTTCAAAATTGTTGGCAATATAAATGATTTTGGATTTTTTATATTGTTTTTTGATAAGCGGATAAAAGTTTATACCGTCGGCGATAATAAATTCGGGATTTAGTTCGTTTATTGTTTTGAAAAGTTGTTTTACCGAAGTTCTTTCAAAACCGCGCGGATAAATTGACAGAAATGTATTTCGTAATTTGTCAAGATTGTCAAAAAATCCCTTATGCTTTCCGTTGACTACGGTGTAACGGTTTTCAAACTCTTTGGGTAAAGGTTCGGGATTTTTTACGTTTACGTTTACATAAATAAATTGTCCGCCCGTGCTTTTTATGAGCGGTAACAATTCCCGTGAATTTGCCCAAATTCCTTTTTGTCCTCCCTGTGTTGCGGGCAGAGGATATTCGTGTCCCAAATACAAAACTTTAGTCTTGGTCATATTTGGGATTATATCAAGTATTTGTGCTATTATCAATATATGAAAATTTGGGTTGATGACTTTATTTTTAATTACGAAAAGACAGGGATAAGTTCTTTTTTGGAAACGATTTTGGAGATTTTAAATAAAGAAAATATTAATTACGAATTGACAAAATTCCGAGTTGCAAGACATATAAAATTTAAACACTATATTTTATTACTTTGGTTTAACACGATTTTATATATCAAAACTTTAATTGAAAAGCCTGATATAATATTATTTCCAAACTTTTTTATGCCTTTCGTGAAAAGAAAAGGTACAAAATATATTTGCGTAATTCATGATTTATCCGCGCTCAATTCAGATTATATGCCGAATAAATATTGGGAGACTCTTTACGCTTATGCGGTTAAAAACGGAATTAAAAATGCCGATACGATAATAACGGTATCAAATACGGTAAAAAATGAAATTATTCAACAATTTAAAGTCAGTCCTAACAAAATAAAAGTTGTTTATAATACACTCGGAAAACAATTTTATTCGCATAGTGATGAGATATTTCAATGCTATGAAAAGGGTAAATATTTGTTATCGGTTGCATCTTTTAACAGACGTAAAAATACCGCAAGGCTTTTTGAGGCTTTTAATATGATTTCGGAAAAATATCCCGATATAAAATTAGTTTTTGTCGGCAAAGGTAATGATAAGAATTTTAACGTCAATAATAAAAATATAATATTTACAGGCTATATAAATGACGATGATTTAATTGATTTGTATAAAAATGCGCTGATATACATATTTCCTTCTTTGTATGAAGGATTTGGAATTCCTATATTGGAAGCTCAGTTATCCAAAGTTCCTTTAATTTGTTCGGATATTCCCGTATTTAGGGAAATCGCAGGCGATGGTGCTGAGTATTGTAAGACCGATGCCTTTAGTATTGCCGAAAAAACCGAGTATTTAATAAACAATTCGCAAAGGCGAAACGAATTAATCAAACTCGGTTGTGAGAATTTGAAACGTTTTGATAAAACAGTTGTGACTAAACAGTTTTTATCTGTCATAAACACAAAGGATATTTGATGAAAAAGTTTATATTTTATATAAAACGTATAATTTATGATGTTTATAAAAACAGTATATTTAAAATCGAGAGATTATTTTACGTAAACCGAAAAAACAAACGAATAAAAAGAAGAATTTTTTGGTCAAGCGGAAATATTTCTTTGGTAAATGTTTTAACGATTATCAGCGAACTTCCGAAAGATAATTATGAGGATATTCTGATTATTGATACGTCAAGCGGTAACAAAAATTTCTTTGATATAAATCTTAAAACGGCAAGATTACACAATTTTAAAAAAATATATAAGATAAAAAATGACAGTCCGTATTTTGTTGTTATGAAACACAATTTGTTTAAAATTGACGAAGTTTATGCCCATACAAAAGAGCTTTATTTCAAGCATATACAACCTTTATACAAAGAATGCCCTTTCAAAATTTTTGATGAAGGTTTCGGGTCTTTGATAGAACAGCCGAATAAGAATAACAAAAATATTTCCCAACTTATTACCGTAAAATATTGTGACAAATTGGATCGCCTCGGCTGGGAAAATATTCCGATTATTCACCCTGATGTAAATAATTTTAGAAAAATTGCCGATAAAATAGCGAAGAAATATCCTTTTGATATTGAAATCCCCGATAATTCCAAAACCGTAATATTTTGCGGAGGGCATTGGCAAGCGTTTAAATTAGGCAAAAAAGAATTTTATGATTATCAAAATGATATAATGAAAAAACTCCTTGAAAACGGATTTGACGTGATATATAAACCGCATCCGAGAGATGAATCGGATATATCACTTCCTTTCGGAGTTGTTAAAACGAATTGTATGTTGCCTCTTGAGTTATACAATTTGGATATCCTTGCGGTTGTTGCCATAGCTTCCGTAATAACTTTGCAATTATATCATTATAATAAAATTCCCGGTTTTTCAAATATAAACGAAAAAACATTTCCAAATCTCGGAAACTGCGGTGATGTTGATATAATCAGATATATTTTGAAAGAGTACAATCCTGATGTGAATGAGATTTTGAACATAAATGCAAACGAATATTCAAAATTAGAGCTTAAAAAAATACTGCTTAATATTTTTAAAGCAAAATTTGATAATCAGCCTCTGTTATCGGAAAATAAGTTTATAAAAGAAAAATACGAAAAATATAAAAATGAATTCAATTCAAGACAAAAAAGATAAAAAAGTTTTATTTGAAAATTTTATTTCAGTTTCGCTTACACAAATAATCTTGTATGTGTTTCCGCTTATTACTCTGCCTTATTTGTCAAGAGTTTTGGGTGCGGAAAAATTCGGTTTGGTGTTTTGGGCGCAGTCAATGATGATGTACGGCATAATGCTTACGGATTTCGGGTTTAATAATTCTGCTGTGAGGGAGTTTTCAATAAATCGTGATAATCCCGAAAAAATGTCGGAAATTTTCAGTTCTATTTTGCTGATAAAAATGTTTTTTGTTTGTATTTGTTTTTTAATTCTTACATTAGCGGTAATTTTTGTTCCGCAGATAAATGCCGAGCGGAAGTTATTTTATTTGACATTTTTTATAATTGTCGGTAATGCTTTTTATCCAATGTATTTTTTTCAAGGCATTGAACACATGAAATACATTACATTTTTTAATGTTGTATCCAGAGCGTTATTTTTGGGATTAATTTTTATTTTTGTGCGTTCTCAATCGGATTATTTATATGTCGCGTTAATAAATTCGTTTGCCTTTTTAATTCCGGGCATTTTTGCTCTTTGGCTTGCTCATAAAAGATTTGGTATAAATTTTAAAATACCGTCTAAACAGGAATTGATTCATCAAATAAAATACAGTTCGGAATTTTTCCTTGCAAGGGTTTCGGTATCAGGTTACACAAATACAAATATGTTTGTACTCGGATTAATTGTAAATCCTGTTTTAACGGGATATTATGCTTCAGCTGAAAAAATCTATACGGCACTTGGAGGTTTGGCTTCTCCATTTAGTCAAATACTTTACCCGTATGTTGCAAAGAGCAGAAATATAGAAAGGTACAAAAAGATTTTCGGGTTAGCGATATTATTTTTTGTTTGTACAATATCCGTTGTATTTATTTTTTCAAAAGATATAGTTATGATTTTTTATGGTGCGGAATTAATTCCTGCATATAAAATTTTAAAAATTTTCTGTTTTGCATCAATAATTGCGGTAACTTCCAATCTTTTGGGCTTTCCATTATTAGGCGGTATGGGATATACCAAAGATGCAAATTATTCAATTATCTTTGCTTCAATTTTGCACATAATCGGTTTGATTGCTTTATTGGTTTTTAAATCGGTAAATATCTATACGGTTGCGTTGTTGGTAATTTTTACGGAAGCGTTTGTACTGGGTTTTAGAATTTTTAAAATTGTTAAATATAAGATTTGGAGCTATAATATGATGGGAAATAAATATGAGTAAAATCAGCATATTGGATTGTACGTTAAGAGACGGCGCATATATAAATAACGGCATATTTGGAGATAACACCATAAAGGGTATTATTGAAAATCTGCAAAATGCAAATATTGAGATGATAGAAGTCGGCTGGTTGAAAGATGATAAGAGAATTGACGGTTCGGTTTATTATAACAAAGTTCGGGATATTGAACCTTTTTTGCCCGTAAATAAATCTTCCACCTATCTTGTTATGATAAAGTACGGAATGTTTAATATTGATAATTTGGCGGATTATGACGGAAAATCGGTTGATGCGATAAGGCTTGTATTTTCAAAAGATAATTTTGAAGATGCTTTGGAATATTCAAAATTAATAAAGAAAAAAGGATACAAATTATTTCTTCAAACTGCAAATACTCAAAGTTATTCGGATACTCAGTTAATAGCTTTGTCAAAAAAATGTAATGAGGTTATGCCTGAAGCCATATCAATAGTTGATACTTGCGGTTCTATGTACCATAAAGATTTACAGCGTATTTTTAATCTTTTAAACAAGAATTTGAATAAAGATATTAAACTTGGTTTTCATTCGCATAATAATTTACAACTTTCTTTTGCACTGTCCGTTGAATTTGTGTCTTTGGGGCTTTCTGCAGGCAGAGATATAATTACGGATTCAAGTTTGTGCGGTATGGGACGCGGTGCGGGTGACACGTGTACGGAACTTATAACAAATTATTTAAATCTTAAATATAATCGTAATTATGATTTAGACTTGATTTTAGATACGATTGACGTGTATATGAAAGATATAATGCAAAATTATAAATGGGGTTACGATGCCTTTATCGGTATTGCGGGGCAATTACACTGCCATGTCAACAATGTTATGTATCTTCGGGAAAAACATAATATTTCGTGTAAAGATTTGAAAGCGGTTTTGTCGTCAGTTCCTAAAGATGAAAGAAAATCATGTAATTTTGATGCTATGGAAAATGCCTATACAACTTACGTAAATGAAAAATTTTAATTTATAATTTTTTATGATAAATTTAATACGTAAGGAGTAGAGAATGTATCAACAAGTTACTTATTACAACCCTATCGACGATTTTGATGAAAAATTATACATAGATTTCAAAAAAATATTTTTGGTAATTTGGTACAGAAAGTTTTTTATTTTAAAAATATTTACTGCAGTTCTTTTGTTTTTTGTTGCGCTGTATTTTGTTCAACCGAAAAAATATACCGTTGAAGCCGATTTGTACATAAATAAATCCAATAATACAAATATGACTGACGTAAATCCGTATATTATTGAGGATGTCAACGGACAAATTACGGCAATGTCGGATTTTGACAAAATTTTAAATAATGAATTGGAAATTATAAAATCTCCGCTTGTTATTGATAAAGTCATTCAAGAAAATAAATTTGTCTTTACTAAAAAATGGGGAATTTTGCCCAACAAGCGCGAAGGTGAATATATTCCGGCCTCTATGTTTATAGGTAAAGGCAAAAATCCTTCGTTTGAAGTTAAAAAGGGTACAAATGTTATAACAATAAAATACAAAAGTAAAAATCCCGATTTGGCATATAATGTTGTATGTTCGATAATAACAAATTATATTGATTTGCTAAAAGAGTTTAATTCCGAAAAATCAAAATCCGATAAAAATCTTATTGAATACGAATATAAGAAAGCAAAATCGGATTTGAATAAAAAACTCTCAAATGTTGGCGGATTACCTGCCAATGCAGTGTCGGGTACGGGGAATATTTCCGCAATGAGTGTGTTTTCTCAATCCGCAAAGCAGGCTGTTTCAAATATTACCGGACAATATGCTCAAAGTGAACGTGCAAGGATTGAAGTATCGGAAGATGTTCAAAAAGTTGCGAATCTTTCTTCAAAATTGGAATGGGCAAAACTTGTTGAAAATATGTCCGATTCTTCAAAAGTCTTGGTTTTGAAAACTCCGAGAAAACTCAGAAGTTTTGAAAACTCTTCTCCAAAATTTTCTATGAATATTTTGCTCGGATTTGTGTTTGGTATTATAGTTTCTTTAATTGCTTTGATTTTTGCCGAATTGAACGATAAAAAATTATCATATTCTATGCTCGGCGGTAATGTTATATATGATTTGCAAAGTGAATATTTAGAGTTTAAATCGGTTTTGCTCGCAAATAAAAATAAAAAAATTATTTTTGTTGTTTGTGATATAAATAATAAAGGGAATATAAAGTTCTTTGAAAAATTCAGTGATATAAAAACGGTGAATGCCGAATTATCCGAAAATTTTGTCGATAATATTGAGGAAGCTGATTTTGTCGTGTTATTTGCAAGTGTCGGTTATACGGATTCAAAGTTTTATAAGCAAATTAAAAAACTTATTATGCAAACCGATAAAAAAGTATTAGAGGAAATTATATTATAAGAGGTAAATTATGAGAGTAGAAAAACAATCAACCGTATGGCAGCCCAATTCAATGGGAAAATTTGATAAATTGAAATTAAAAGCAAATAATTTTGCGATTGATATGCTTTTGGCCTATTTGGGACACAATTTCAGTAAAGAAAAATTAATAAATTTGGCTAAAATCTTTGAAAAAATCTCAGGCTCAAAAGGCGGTATAAACCATGCAAGAAGAATGCAGTGGCTCTTTAAATCCGAACACCCGCATCTTTTGTGGTGGAAGAAGATTTTAACCGAATTAAACCCGAATTGCAGAAATAAGTGGATTAAAAACTTTTTCGTAAACGGATATTATGGCGATAACTTGAGAAAACGTACCGAATTTAACGAAAAGAACGGATTTTTCCCGCCAACCGTGCTTCTTGCAAGTATTACAAAAAAATGTAATTTTAATTGCAAGGGCTGTTGGGCGCACGAATATGACGTTAAAGACGATTTGACAAAAGAAAAATGGAGAGAAATCTTTACGGAAGCGCGTGACGTTATGGGTATCCATATTTTCCCGATTGTCGGCGGTGAACCGTTTGCAAGAAAGGAATTTTTGGAACTTTGCGAAGAATTTAACGATTGTACGTTCATTACATTTACAAACGGTTCTTTGATTACGGAAAAAACCGTTAAAAAATTACAAAAATTAGGCAATGTTCAGCCGATGTTTTCTCTCGGCGGTTTGAAGGAAAATACTGATGCCGTCAGAGGTGAAGGCTGTTTTGATATGGTTATGAAGAAAATGGATATGCTCCGTGAAGCGGGAATTTTCTTCGGTGCAAGTATCACCGCTACGAGTCAAAACTGTGATGAAGTTACGTCTGATGAATTTATGCAGATGCTTTCGGATAAGGGTTGTTTGTGGTCTTGGTTTTTCCACTATGTTCCCGTTGGCGACAGTCCTGATGTAAGTATGGTTCCGAATGCCGAACAAAGACAAAAAATTCTTAAAGCGGTTTATAACGCAAGAAATACTTTGCCTATGATGACGGTTGATTTTTGGGGTGACGGCCCTGAAATGATGGGTTGTATTGCGGGCGGAAGGCAGTATGTCCACGTAAATCCGCGCGGAGATGTTGAACCTTGTACGTTTGTTCACCTTGCAACTCACAATCTTAAAGATTGTACCTTGACCGAAGCTCTCGCGTCACCTTTTATGAGTGCAATTCGTGACGGCATTCCTTATGAGGACGGAAACCTTTTAAGACCTTGCATGATTGTCGACAGACCGGATGTTTTGCGCGGTTATTACGAAAAATTTAAACCCTACGAAACTCATAAAGGTGCTGCGGATTATCTCACAAAACCTGAGATTAAATCTCAGATTGATAAGTATTCAAGTGAGGTGAAAGAAATTTTGGACAAAGATTGGAGAGAAAATCTTTGGATGACAATCTTCCCGCTTGAGGGTGAATATTATGTTGACAGAGATAATTTCTGTTCGACTGTAAAACCGGAACATACTTGTACTCTTGAGTGCTGCGGCTGCGGAAAATAAAATATGAAAAATATCGGTATACTTTTGACATTATTCGTTTTGTTGACACTTGCGGTATGCTTTGTGCCTGCAATAACCAATTATGATATTCTTATAATAAAGGCGGTACAGCATGCATTGCACAATTTGCCTGTTGCAATTCCCAAAATGGCAGGAAAAGCGGCTTATTCCGTAATGATTGCGGTTCCTTTGGTTGTCGGAAACGGTTGCTTTTTGTACAAAAAAATGTACAAAAATGCCGCAATATTGTGTTCCGTGCCTTTGTTTGCTTATTGTCTTAATACTATTATAAAAGATGTTATACACAGGGCGCGTCCTCCTTACTATTTGCAAATCGCTTATCATCCGCACAGTTTTAGCTATGTTTCAAGACATACGTTTATAACGGCTTGTTTGTGGGGAATGGTGATTTATTTTACGCAAAAATATATTGAAAATCCGTTATTGAAAAATTTTATAATAACTTTTTCGGGAATATGGATTGTATTTTCGGGATTTAGCCGAATTTGGTTAGGTGTTCATTATCCTTCCGATGTTTTGGGGGCATACATTTTGGCTTCCGTAGTGTTGGTTTTGTATATAAAATTTTCTGCAGCTCGGAGTTGATATGGAAAATGTTCTTGTAGTAACGAATTTTAATGCGGGCAGGAAAAAAGCCGTGAAATATAAAAAGACGGTGATGAAATTTCTGTTTGTGCATTCAAAATATTTCAGATTTATTGAACTTGATGAACTTGATGATTTTGATATTTCAATTTTTGATACGATAATTGCAATGGGTGGTGACGGTACCGTTAACAGGATAATCCCTTATCTTAACGGAAAAAATTTGGGTATTATTCCCTGTGGAACGGCAAACCTTTTGGCAGCAAATCTTGGGATTTCGGAAAATATTAAAAAAGCACTGAAAGTTATTGAGGAAGAAAATACAGTTGAAACGGATTTGCTTGATATAAACGGAAATCCTTGTGTTTTGCGTTGCGGAACGGGTTATGATGCGGATATTATTTGTAGAACTCCGCAATCTTTGAAAAATAAATTCGGATATTTTGCGTATTTTATTGCGGGTATTTTATTTTCGCTCAGGTTAAAGCCGAAAGACTATGTGATTGAATGCGATGGGAATGCTTTTGAGGTAAAATCAAGTTGTATAATTATTGCAAATGCGCCCAATATGTATAAAAATTGGGTGTCTGTCGGGGTTAATTCAAAGATTAATGACGGGCTTGCGGATATTTTTATATTTAAAGTTTCCAATATAATTTCTTTTTTATATGAATTTTTAAGGATTGTTTTTAATATCAAAACAGACAGTTCAAGAGCGGTTTATTTCAAAACGGACAGACTGAAAATTCGCAACAAAAGCAAGTCTTTGCACATAGACGGGGAGAAGAAACTTTTGGAAGGCGATATTGAAGTTTCAATCCGCTCGAAATCGGTAAAAATATTCGGTCATAAAACTTTATCTTTATAGGTTTTCGGGTTGAATTTTTTATGCTGATATGTTAATATGTAAGTATAAGATTTTGAGGTCTTGAGGATGTTTGGATTTATGGATAAAAAAACAGTTGGTTATACAATGGCGGAAGTGCTTTTGGTATTGCTGATTTTTTCCATAATGATGCTTTCACTTCCTCCTATTGCAAAAAAAATGTACAAGACCGACACAATGTCAAAAAAACATGGCCGCTTTGAATGTTATTACAATAAATTAGGTGTGTTGACTCAATATCGTGTTGTTGACGGTGAAGATCCGATTATAGAACCTGCTCCTAACGGTATATGTGAATTTGCACCTCCTTCAAATTCAATTTATACAATGATTCATGCTGTTGGCGGAGGCGGTGCGGGATATAATCTAAATGCTCCATTAGCCGATGCTGCGGATATTACTGCTACGAGTTATGTCAGCCTTTCATCTGCCGCATTGTGGCCCGAATGGTTTAGATATATAATGGATAATAGAGCGAGTTTGGGGCTTGCGTTTGATTCAAATTCATATGAAATAAAGAAGTTTTTCAAAAGTCAGTCTATACCTTACGGTGTAAGCGGAAGTGCCGGTGAAAAAGTTTCCATGTTTTTTCCGAGATTAAGAAACGTCACGATATATGCACGTCCCGGTGCGGGGGGACAAACCGTTACATCCGGGCAAGGAAACAATGGAGGTAATACTCTTGTCTGGTTTAAATATACCGGTGAGGCGGATATGACTGAGGTTATTAATGCCGCAGGCGGGCAAGGCGGGAATATATTGGCAAGATACAGTGCTGCTTTGGCAGGCGGGGATTCTACCGATTTTGGCGTCGGAAAGTTTACTGCGGTTGGAATGCACTCATCTAATTTTGAAGATGTTCTTGAAGATACCGAAGCTAACACAAAGACTCACATAAACGATGACGATAACTGGGGCGGTACAAATAGAGCAGGTTGGGGCGGAAGCGGTGCTTATTATTATGTAAACAGCGGAAGCGGAAAGTTTTGGTATCTTATTAACAGTTATCAAATGAAAGCTGATAGCGATATATTAACTGCAAGAATTGACAGATGGTATGTTGTAACCGATAAGATAAAAAATTATTTTTACAGACGTGACGGAGCTTCGGGCGAGTGTACCGTCGGTTCTGGTTCTGTTGTAACAGACGGTATGTGTAAGGAAATTTATGAAGGCAATAACAGGCAGTACAAATGTTATATAGGCAGGCTTAATAATACGGCTCTTATGGCACCTGTTATATATAGTAACGGGGTTTTTTCCGGTGTACCTTCGTATTATACGGGTTGTACTCTTGATGAAACTAATTTAAAAATAAACTGTACTTCAAAAACTGTTACAAACAGTATACAGACTTGTCAATATAACGGAAGTGCATTTACTTGTCCGAACGGAGAACAAAATTCTTCTAATAATATTTGCGGTGCAAGAAGCGGCGGAAACGGAGCGGTGGTGATACTATGGTAAGAAAATCAGGTTATACGTTATTGGAAGCTGCCGTGGTTATGCTTATTGTAAGCATATTTATTGCCGTAATTGCTACTGTCATTCCGCACAAAGTAAAGCCTAAAACGGAATCTGATGCACACGGACATTTTGAGTGCTATTATAGCGGTAACAGGTTAGTACAGAGGACTTTTGCCGAAGGTAATAATGACCCTGAAATTGTTGACAGAACTTCGCAAGGTTTTTGTGAATTTGTTCCGCCAAAATATTTGAGATTTTTGATTATAAATGCTGTAGGCGGCGGTTCAGGTACAGGCAACGCGGGTAAATTTGTCAGTACTTTTTATAATTCGGCATTGAGTGCTTCTTATAAAATATATATTGGTCAAGGAGCTGCGGACAACGGGTCAGATACTCATGTTAATAATGCGGAAGATGATGAAATCATACGTGTCGGCGGCGGTATTGATTTGACAGATATTCGTAATACGTCTGTAGAAAACATAATCGGTTGTACCGTTACGGGACTTCAACATGATGATAACAGACCGTTTAATGACGACTATATTTGTGATAAAGGTCCGATTTGCGAAGTAAGTAACGATAAAATACAGGTAAGCTATTGCAGAACCAACGAATTATACAGGACGGTATATCTTCCGTATCAAAGGCGTAGTGTCAGCAGCGGCAGCGATGATTACGTTGAGGCATCAGAAACAAATTTTAGGAATACCCAGGTTATTGTAGAATCTCCGTATACATCGTGGGATTATGCAAACGGTATTTTGACTTATTGTGATACGAGTCTTTGGGATGATTGGGGGCGAGACCCTGATGCGGCTTGGACGGTTAATACTTCTACCTGTACGAGTAACAACGAAATAGTACCTTCTTTGTACAAAATGCAAATAAGAATTGATACCTCAAGAGAGGCTGCGGAATCGCAGATGACAAAATATATAAAAATGCTTCAATATGATGCTTCTGATGCAATAACAACAATAGAACCCGGTAACGGAAAATCTTCCGGCAAAGGAAATGATGGGGCTGTGTTGATAATATGGTAAGAAAGGATTATATATGGAATTATTAAAAAATTTTTTAAATATTTTCATTAAGTGTCATTGCGAGGGGCAATCAGCCCCCACCATAACCCTTTTCTATAACTCGAACAAAGTTCTCGTTAAGAAAAGCCTCTCACAAAACGATTATCAATCGTTTTGTTCGGCAGAGTCCC